>CALWEZ010000053.1 GCA_944377455.1 uncultured Clostridia bacterium | reverse complement strand
TTATGGCAAGTTGCCAATATGCCCTGCGTGTGCCATATTTCCTTTCACGAGATTTAAAACTTTTGCAGATTGTCAGTCCAATAACAAAGATGAACATAGCAGCAAATAGGTCCGCGAACGAAACTCCTGGCAAAACTTGGAAGCCATCCGCACCATGCTCAATAATCGGTGCTAAAAAGTTGAAACATGAGAAGATTGGAAGAATGAAAGAACATACCATCAAGAACATACAAAGTCCTCTAAATCTGTCGATAGATAATAGCCTTTCGCCTTTCTCTGATGTTTCGTCAGCTTTTGCACGATATTCTAGTTTCTCGTCTTTTAAAACTTCTTCGATAATTACATCACTTTTTTCTTTTTTCACTTTTTCCTCCTTTATAAACTAATTGATTTTTTCTTCCTTGCAAGAAGATATGCAAATGCCGTCAAAAGCACTATTGCCAATATTCCTTGAATTCCCGCAAGCCACCAACTAGCACCCGACAAGGCACTTGCTGGCATAACCGTGGTGTAAACACCAATGACGAAGAATTCAACTAGAAACATGATGATAGGATTTTTGCCCCACCAAACAAGAAATTCAAATTTCCAAGTTATGTACTTATCAAGATAATCGAATATGAAGAAGATTAATCCACTTAGTCCAACGCTCACCAAGATGAAAGTCGGCGAGCAACTGCCAAGATTTATCACACCAAGCCACTGTGTCAAGAAAACGCCAAGTGCGCAGAATATGGCGGAAAGCGTGAGAGCTATATGTTTTTTCTTCATGAAATAGAAATCGGCAATCATCATATCAAATATCAGCATTGCTCCCCAACCAAAGCCACCTATCGTGCCACCATGCACAATCACATCAAGCCACGCCTTGTTGTCGCCTAATTGGTGGAAAACGGTGTATGCGACAAGTATAATAGACGCACCGATAAGTTTCACCCACCATTTAGATTTAACAAACGGAAAGGCAACTAAAATAGCAAATCCAATTCCTTGCAAGGTCACCCAATAGTCATATCTAAACGCACTGAAATTGTTTTGAATAGCAAAGAAGTCAATGGTGGTTATTATGATGTTCATAATGCCCATGCAAGAAAGTGCCACATAGAAGATGTGTTCTGCTGGCACTGACAATTTTTTCTTCCACGCAGGGATGAGTGCAAGCAGTCTTAAAACCAAGCCGATAATTGCCACAATAGTGAAGGCAAGCACTGTGTAGTCAAACGCATTTAAGGTGTAGCCGTCCATACTATCCAAAACTTTGTTGCATAAATCAAGAAAAGTCCCTAGTCCCACAATGGAGAGCGCACGCTCTAAGTAGTGAATAATGGCATGTTTTGTGCCATATAACCTTTGCCACTTAGTGAAAGACAGCGTAAAGGTTAAGCCGATTGCAAAGATGAACGCTGGCGCAATTATGTCTGCAAGTGTCATGCCCGGCAAGATGATTATGCCTTTTGACAGCGAATGGTCAGCAAGCCTAGACAAAATTCCAAGACTTGGAAAGTTCTTCAAAAATTGGAAAATCAGCATACAAAAGACGCAAAATCCGCGAAATCTGTCTATGCTTTTAATACGCTTACTTTCTTTTCCATTTACATCATCAATAGGAAGCATCTTGTCCTGTTTGATAACCGCTTCTTCAACTTTTTCCATTTAATTATTCTCCAATTCTAATTTTTTAAAATCTATTTTTCCGAACTTAGTTCGTGGCATTTCTTCAACTATCTCAATAACACGCGGAACGGAATATTTTATCAAATTTTTCTTGCAAAGCGTAATAATTTCTCGCTTTATTTTCTCTTCCAAATATTCTTTTTCTTTCATGGTTATGTAAAGTTTGATATGAGTCTTTTCGTTATAGTGATATGGCACTGCGCACGCCTCATCAATATATTCAAGTTTTTTAACCAAATTTTCAATTTCAGAAGGAAAGACATTTATGGCATTAATCTTTATGGAACGCTTGCGTCTATCAAGTATGTAAAGATAGCCGTCCTCGTCCATATAGCCCATGTCACCGGTCTTAACCCACTTAATTCCTTCCTTATGCACAAAGCCGTTTACTTCGTTTAGATAGCTCTTCATAACAGACGGCGAACCCACCGCAATCTCTCCAATCGTGTTTGGCGAAAGTGGATTGTTTTCCTCGTCCCAAATCTCAATCTTGGTGTAAGGAATAGCCTTGCCACAACTATATGGCCTATAATGTTCAAAGGTGTTTGCTGCGCACACGCTGGAAACTTCCGTCAGCCCATAACCTCTAAACAAGCGCGCTGAACTTTTGTATTTTTTTAGTATCGTGTCGAAGTGTTCCACAAAGGACTCTGTGAGAACATCGCCACCGCACCACAAGTCTTTTAATTTTGCAAGATGTTTACCGTAGAAATTTTTGTATTCAATCATCTTCTTGAACATGACAGGAACGCCAGCAAAAAAGGTGACATTATACTTTTTAATGATAGCGTTAAACTTTTTCGGTTTAAAGTTTGGCACAAGAATTAAACTATATTGATTGGTCAAACAGGTATGTACAGATACGCCTAAGCCATAAGCATGAAAGATTGGCAAAGCAACGAGCGAATACTCACTGCCACCACCGCGGATTTTACGAGTATACATCTTCTCTAATGCTACGCTCAAATCGTTGAGAGCGTTGTTTTGAAGTTCGATAATCTTTGGCTGTCCACTTGTTCCACCGCTATGCATGGTGCAGACAACATCACTTCCTTTCCCTTCCACCTCTGTCGGCGTGGCATTTTTGTTATGCTTGATAAGTTTAGAATATTTTATCGCCTTTTTATAGGTTCGACATTTGTATATAGCAAACAACAAAAAGAGAACCTTTCTCAATATCACATAGTTTGATATCGAACAATTTATCAAAATTTGATTGAGTGAGGCAAGGTCCTTATGATTTCTTATCAAGATGTCGTAATACATCAAGCCTTTCGATTTTGTCTGTTTTAAATTTTCACGCAGTTGGTCGAGCGGTAAAAGTGGATGCACAATATTTGCCACAACGCCAAGTTTTGAGCAGGCATAAAAAGCCACAAGCGCTTGTGGACAGGTTGGAAGATAGATTGTCAGCACGTCGCCCTTTTTAAAGCCCAATTTTTTCAGAGAAATCGCAAAATCTTCAATATTTTTCAAAAAGGTTTTCATGGAGATTTTATGGTCATTGAAGATGATATTGCCCTTCTTCATATCAACGCCCTCTCTTAACATTTCAAAACAGGTTTTATTTTCCACAAAAACTCCTTAAGTATTCTTATGTAAAGTTAACAACATGATTAGTGTAGCACATTTTTTATTATTTACAAAACGATATTAAAAATTTTTTAAATATTTTTTAAAAAAATTGTTATTGTGCAATTTTTTGAAATATATAAAAATGCTGTCTTTTCTTACTTAGCCTTAATTTTATTTTAAATTTATCATAAAAATAGATATAATATCTTTGAAAGGAGGTTAAAAATTGAACTATATTAAATAAAAAAGTCAAAATGTTAAAACCTATATAATAAAAAATTAAAAGGAGAAATTATGAAGAAGAATATTAAAACAACAGAAGCAATCTTTCCAATGCCAGTGCTTATGATTGCCACATATAACGAGGACGGCACGGTGGACGTTATGAACGCCGCATGGGGAACGATGTTCGATAGAGACCAAGTCGTTTTGAACTTGACCGAGTCGCACAAGACGGTTAAGAACATAAAAAGGCGAAAAGCGTTCACCGTGAGCATTGCCGATGCAAAGCACGTTGCCGAAGCGGACTACTTTGGCATAGTCTCCGCCAACACCACAAAGGATAAGTTTGAAAAGAGCGGACTTTCTGCCACAAAATCGAAAAATGTCGATGCTCCAATCGTAAACGAATTTCCAATCTGCCTTGAATGCGAATTTGTGGAAATAAACGACACAGGAGTTATCGGCAAAGTTGTTAATGTTTTAGCCGAAGAAAGTGTGCTTGCTGGCGACAATGTGGACATCTCCAAAGTCAACGCCATCGCGTTTGACCCATACACACATGGCTACTACAAAGTCACCGAAAGAGTCGGCGACGCTTGGAAATCAGGCTTGAAATTTAAGAAATAGTTAAGACATTTTACATCTTGTAAACTCTAAAAATTAAAAAAAGCACTATATATAGTGCTTTTGATGTGGCGGAGAGCATTCCTTTTTATACGAAACAGAACCTTTTAATAAAGCAGGTTCTAACTGCTTGTTTACTTCCTCTTTAACCGAATCAACTTCTTTTAACATTGTATCACGGTTTTTTAGGGGTAT
>CALWEZ010000052.1 GCA_944377455.1 uncultured Clostridia bacterium | reverse complement strand
ATCTTAGTGCATATTCAATATTTTTTTGATGAGTTTTGTCTATTTGATTATTGCCATGAGTTTTAGAGTTTTTGAAATGTAGGCAGAGGTGTCCGTTTAATCCATTTTCTCCTTTACTTTCGCCATGCGGAAAGCCTGAAAGACTGCAACAGAGATAGACATTGTCTCTTAGTTCCAAATACATTGGGCGTCTGTTCCATGAGAGATTGCTGTCAAATATTTCATATAAGAGTAAGGTGTTATTAGAGTCTATCGTTTCGATGTCGGCATGGTTCACTCCGCCGATACGCTCAATCATTATGCTTATGCCACTTTTGATGTCGATAAGGCGGTATGGAGTGTAGCACTCGACTATGGCATTTGCCACATTCCAGTCCACATTCAGCACCTTTATCTCGTTGTCCTGCTCAACTTCCAACTCGCTCTCGTTGACATTGGCAATTTCCGCCATATTTTTATCCGTCACATTGGTGTAGGAAGAAAAAATAGGGTAAGGAAAAAGGCAAGAAAACACACTTGCAGATAAGGCAAAAATTAAGAGATAAATTAACAATCTTTTATGCATGAAAATAGTTTGCATATTTTTTGTGTTTTCATACAGGGTTTATCATGTTGATATTAATATATATTTAGTTAAAAATTGCCATGTATTTAGAAAAGAAATTATTGATAATCATGTAAACTTGATGCTTTTAAAGAAGAATTGGGATTGTTAGATTAAAATTGAAGTCTTTTTTTGCTTAATTTAACATAAAATTTCTTATGAAAAAGGTTTGGACAACTGTTTTTTTGTTGTTTGGAACGATTGTTGGCTCAGGATTCTCCAGCGGAAAGGAAATTCTGGTGTTTTTCAGTCGCTTTGGCGAACTATCCTATCTATACATCGTCATTGCGTGCGTGTTATTCTTCCTTCTTTTTTATCTTTTCCTTTCAAAAGGGAAATTTGTGATTGAAAAACTTGAGAAACTAAAGATTGTCAATGTTATTTTGATGTTTATCTCGCTTGTTTTCACCGCTTCCATGTTTGCTGGACTTAAAAGTTTGTTTATGTTTTCAAACTCTTTTCTTTACATCTTTTTGTGTGCTCTGCTTCTTATTTTCACCGTTTTTATCACATTAAAAGGTATAAGGGCGCTTGAAAAGGTCACGCTTGTTCTTATGCCGATTTGCGTGTTTATCTTTCTCGCGGTTTTAATCTATATTTGCTTTCAAAATCCAGAGTTTATGGTGCAAGCAAAAAGTCCGTTTGGATATTTTTATTGTCCGCTCTATGTGGCGCTCAATTTCTCCACCAGCACCTTCATTGTCAGCAAGGCGGGGCGCGAGTTAAACAAAAAACAGACCTTTTTAGTCAGTCTGTTTTCGTCGTTACTACTTCTTGCCTTCCTTCTTTTCGCCAACTTTGCCCTACGAACGCATGTGGATAGTCATTTTGCTGATATGCCTTTTTTGTATCTATGCAAAGACAGCCCTTTCTTTTTTGTGCTATGTTATATCGTGATACTAATCGGTTGTTTGACCACGCTGTTTTCACTGTGTCTCACGATTAAATCTTCAGTGGATGGTTTCAGTCATAGTGAGGTTTTAGGCATATTTGTGGCAATCTTTCTGCCGTTTTTAATAAGTGAAATGGGATTTTCTCTGATTGTTGCCAATCTCTATCCGCTTGCGTCGGTGTTGGGAATTTGCGTGCTTCTATTTTTTATATATTCGTTCAAGCAGACTGACGAGAGAATACATCACAAACGCCAAAATGCAAAGCACAAAGGTCGCACTCATCACTAAATCAATTTTGAATATCTGTCCGCCATATACAATAAGGTAGCCAAGTCCTGCTTTACTTGTAAGATATTCGCCCATGATGCTTCCAACGAAACTCATGCCGACATTTATCTTTAAAACAGAGATAAAGTCTTTCATAGATGAAGGAAGAATCAGTTTCCATAGAATTTGGAATTTGTTGGCATTCATGCTTTTAAGTAGGAGTATCTTTCCTTCGTCTGCGTTGATAAAGGCGGACAGCATGCTCATGGTTGTGATGACAATGCAGATAAGCACGCACATCAAAATAATCGCATTTGTGCCAGAGCCTACCCAAAGAATGATGATAGGTCCGAGCGCAATTTTAGGCAGAGAATTTAAAACAACGATGTATGGCTCAAAGATTTTTCGCACTTTTTCGTTCCACCATAGTAGCACCGCAATTAAGTAACCAAGCACGGTGGCGATAAGAAAGCCGATAAGTGTTTCATATAGCGTTACCCATGTGTGATGAAAGAGGGTGCCAGAGGCAATCATGTCGCCAAGTTGCGCGATAATCCTTGACGGGCTGGAAACAAAAAAAGGATCCATCACATTTGTGTAGGTCAGTAGTTCCCACAAGCCTAAAAAGGCAACTAAAACAAAAATGCGAAAAAAGATGACAATAAACTTATCTTGTCTTAATTTTTTCACATATTTTTTGTGTGAAAGTGAAAAGTTAACCGTTTTCGCTTTTTTCTTCATTGGTAAGTTCTCTCCATATCTTTTCAAAATAGCCACTGAATGATGAGTCCTCTCTCTTCTTTAACGGAGTGTCTCCGCTTAGATTGAGTATGATTTCATCCTTGACACACGCAGGTCTTGACGACAAAACAATTATCTTGTCGCTCATAGAGATTGCCTCTGAGATGTCGTGCGTGACAAGTATTGCCGTCTTTTTTTCGCTTTTGATGATTTCATAGACATCGTCACATAGGTTTAGGCGCGTTTGAAAGTCAAGGGCAGAGAAAGGCTCATCAAGTAGCAATAGTTTTGGCTCTAAAACAAGCGTGCGAATAAGCGCGACGCGTTGCCTCATACCGCCACTAAGCGAGCGTGGCTTTTTGTTTTTAAAATTGTAGAGACTATATTTTTTTAATAGTTCATCGGCAAGTTTCAACTTTTCGTCAAGATTTTTTGGCTTTTGTAGTTCAAGTCCTAGGGTGATATTTTTCCAAACCGACCGCCAATCAAAGAGCATATCGCGTTGAAACATATACCCTATCTTTTTTGTGTCAATTTTGTTCGAACCATCTAAGATAACTTCGCCAGAACTAGGTTTCAAAAGCCCTGCGATTAGGGAAAGTATTGTGGTTTTGCCACAACCGCTGGGACCAACAATGGAAACGAACTCCTGTTCTTTCACATTAAAGTTTACGTTATCAAGTGCAAATATCTCATCGTCTTTCGTTTGATAGAAATATTTGACATTGTCGAATTTCAAAATTTCTTTCATCTTTTGCCTCTACAAATACATTTTATTAATCGGCATAATTTTTGTGAATTGTGTGACATAAAAACTTGAAGTTGCAAATTTTTCAGCATAAAATTTAGGCGAAAGTTGCTTAAAAGGAGGTTATGTGGAGGAAATTAAAAAGGCTCTTTTAAAAAAGGCACTAGGTTTTTCTAGTGACGAGGTGGTGGAAGAATACTCACTAGACGAAAACGGAAATTCGGTTTTAAACAAGCGTAAAGTGACGAAGAAATATAATCCGCCAGACATCAGTGCTATGAAAATCTTATTAGAAAAAGAAAACTTTTCAGACGATTCACTTTCACATATGACACTTGCCGAACTTAAAAAAGAGAAAAAGCGAATTTTAAAAAAATTAAAGGAGGAAGAGGATAGTGAAAGTTGAAAAATGTCGTCATACGATTAAGTGTGACGCCGACGGTTGCAGAAATTTGGCGAAATACTATATCTCCACACGCGGATTTATCAAAAATGAATTTGCTTTTTGTGAAGACTGCTTGAAAAAACTCTACGAAGAACTTGCCAAACTTTTTGTGCCAAAGGCGATTGAATCACACTTTAAGCCAGATAGGGCGATTAAAAGGAGAAAGAATGAAAAAACAGAATGATGTGGTTAAAGAGGTGCTTCAAGATTTTCAAAATCGAATTTTGGAGCGAAAAAGTTATGAAACTCAATGGAAATTAAACATGAATTTCTATATGGGCAACCAGTTTTGCACGATAGGTTTTGGCGGACTTGTGGAGGACGCGGACAGGCAGTATTTTTGGCAGGAGCGAGAAGTTTTCAATCATATAGCACCGAAGATAGACATAAGGCTTGCTAAACTTTCGGCGATAAGACCAAAGTTGTATGTTGTGCCAGCGTCGAGCGATGAGAAGGATACATACACTGCAAAGCTTTCTAAAAAGATTTTAGATTCGGTATCTGCAAAATATAACCTTTCACAAAAGATAAATCAAGCAACAAAGTGGAGTGAAATTTGTGGCACAAGTTTCTATAAAATCTTTTGGAACAGTAATTTAGGTCAGGTGGTCGCCATTGAAGAGAGCGGTAGAAAGATTAAAGCGGGCGATGTGGACATTTCCGTTTGCTCGCCTTTTGAAATCTATCCAGATTCTGTCACTTGCGAGAATTTGGAAGACTGCCAAAGCATAATTCATGCCAAAGCGTATTCGGCAGACGAGATAAGGCAGATGTATGGCGTCGAGATTGAAGGAAGAGAGATAAACGTCTTTTCGCTTGACTCTAGTTACGCAACTGGCGGACTAGGATACAGCGGAATCGGCACAAAGATAAACGAAAGCACAAAGAAAAACGCTGGGCTTGTTATTGAAAAGTATATGAGACCGAATGAAGACTATCCAAACGGCAGACTTGTCATTGTGGCAGGCGACGAACTTGTGTTTGACGGCGACCTTCCATATGTGAACGGAGTGGACGGCAAGCGTGATTTTCCGTTTATAAAGCAGGTATGTTGCGACGAGGTTGGTTCGTTCTGGGGAAAGAGCATAATTGAAAGACTTATTCCACTTCAACGCGCCTACAACGCTGTTAAAAACCGCAAACATGAGTTTTTAAACAGATTGACGTTGGGAGTTTTGGCAGTTGAGGATGGCAGTGTGGACATCGATAATCTTGAAGAAGAAGGCTTGGCGCCAGGCAAGATTTTGGTTTATAGGCAAGGCTCAAATGCGCCAACATACCTAGATAACGAGAGTTTGCCAACCGACTTTGAAAAGGAAGAAGAAAGACTTCTTGAAGAGTTCACATCATTAAGCGGAACAACCGAAATGGGCGACATGACTACAATTTCCGCTTCTATGAGTGGTGTGGCGCTGGAATTACTCTTGGACGAAAATCAAACGCGACTTTCGTTTACAACTGATAGCATCAAAAATGCGATTAAGACGATAGGGAAACACCTACTTAGACTTTACAAGCAGTTTGCTAATATTCCTAGACTTGCCAAGATTGTTGGAGACAACGGCATGCCTGAGATTTTTTACTTTAAAAGCAGTGACATCTCAAGCGACGATGTGCAGTTTGAAACGGAAACCGAGGGCGCTGACACTTTGACGCAAAGGCGTAACACAATTTACACACTTTTGGATAGAGGATTGTTGACAGACGAGAATGGAAACATTAGCCAAAGCATGAAGTCGAAGATTTTGGAGATGATTGGTTTTGGAAATTGGGAAACTTCGCAGGACTTGAACGCTCTTCACATAAGGCGTGCGGATAATGAAAATATCGCTATGCTTGACGGAGAGATGGTGAAAGTCAAACCTATTGACGACCACAATCTTCACATCAATGAGCATATCGCATATATGCTTTCAGGTGAATATGAGAAAAATTCAACGGAAAAATTAGAAAAGATTTTCCTTGAGCATATTGAGGAGCACAAAAAACTTTTAAAGGAAGGAGAATGATATGGACGACGAAAAATATTGGGAACAACCAGAAGATTTAACTTTAGATGAAGAGAATTTGGAGCAATCTGAAAGCATTGACGATAATCTAAAAGAATCGGAAGGCTCCCTAGAACCAGTTGAAGAGCATGAGAGTGAAGCGGAAAACGGCGAAACAGTGGGAAAATTTAAAGATGCAAAGGCACTACTCGATGCTTATAACAACTTGGAAAAAGAATTTACAAAAAAATGCCAAAGGCTATCCGCCTTAGAGAAAGACAAGGTAAAAGAAGATGAAGAATTAAATAACAAACTAGGCGAAAAGCTTTCTTTATTCCTTTCTTCGAACGGTGAGGCAGAGAACTTTAAAGACGAATTACTCGAAAAAGTTAAAAGTGATGATAGCCTAAAAAAGATGGACGACCCTTTCAGTTATATTTGGGCTGAGATGATGTTTAATAGAATGAAAGACCAAAATATGACCGACAAGACCGTCGAAAATTACATTTTAAGCAATGAAAAACTTAAAAATGTGATTATAGAAAATTATATAAATCAATTATCTGAAAATAAGTCACCAGTCATCATATCTTCAAAGGGGAATAGGGTGGCAAATGTTGCCACTCAAACTCCCTCAAATTTAAATGATGCGAAAAATTATCTAATTGACTTACTTTCATAAAAGGAGAAAGAAATGGTAACTTTACAAAGTGCTGAAAACGCCCTTAAAAATGTCTATTTGGGCGTTGTGGCAAATCAACTTAACACAGCGGCAAATCCACTCCTTGCCATGATTAAACGTTCAACTAACAACATCTATGGCAAAGAGATAAGAAAAGCTGCTCCTATTGGAATCAACGGCGGAATTTCTGCTGGCGATGAGGACGGAAAACTTCCTGACGCTCATTCCACGCAGTATGTTCAATTTGTTGCGGAACTTAAGAACCTGTATGGTAAATTGGAAATAAGCGACAAGGCGCTTCGTGCCACATCTAACAACATCACAAGTTTTGTCAATCTTTTGAACGACGAAATGGAAAGATTGATTGAAGCAAGCAATTTCAACCTTGGCAGAATGCTTTATGGCAAAGGCGATGGCATACTTGCTTATGTTAAAACCTATAACGAATCTGAGGGCTATTTGGAAGTTGATAATGTGAGAAATTTTGTTGAAGGAATGGTTGTTAGATGTTCGTCTACTTCAAATGGAAGCGTCAACGAAACTTATGACCCATTTGTTATAACCTATGTTGATAGAGCAAACTGCAGAATTTACACCGATATTCAGGGCTATAATAGCAAGGGCATTGGCGCTGGCTCTTATGTTTATGTGCAATATTCAAAGAACAAGGAAATAACAGGTATTGAAGGAATTTTCTCTAACAATACTCTTTATGGACTTTCAAAATCGGATTATAAATGGCTAAACCCATACACATCAACCTCAACCGTATATCTCTCTGATAGTTTAATCCAGACTGCCATCGACGAACTTGAAGAGGTGGCTAACTCTAAGATTAATTTAATCTCCACCACAAAGAGTGTGAAGAGATTATATCAGGAATATCTTGCAGCATACAGAAGAAACATCGACATCACAGAACTTGCTGGCGGATATAAGACCATGACATACAATGGAATCCCTGTGCTTGGAGAAAAATTTGTGCCAGCAAACACAATGTATCTTCTTAACACTGACGATTTCACAATGTATGAGATGTGCGACTGGAAATGGCTTGAGGATGAGAGCGGAAGAATTTTAAAACAAAATGCTAACTCTCCAACATATTCTGCAACGCTTGTTAAATATGCCGAACTTCTTTGCGAAAAACCAAGTGGGCAAGGCAAGATTTCCAGCATTGCAACCACTCTCACCGCGCCAGAAAGTGGCGACGACAGCGGTACATTACAATCATAATAAGGGAAAAAATATGAAAAGAACATTTGAAATATACAGCGACTGTTTAGATATAGTCAAACGTCTTAAAGAGATAGATAAAGACTACTTTGTGGTCTATAATTTGGACAGAAAAACTTTCGAACTACATAATCGTGCACAATCGCGTGACACATTTTGTTTAACTCTTCCTGACGCGCTTGATGAAAGGGCGATATTCTTAACTAAAAAAACGCTTTCACAAAAGCGCGACGAACTTTTTAAGGAGTTAGAGGAAGAGAATGAAAGAAACTTGAAAACTAAATGTCGCCATATTTTGAATGAAGCGGAGGCAAGATTATATGAAAGTTAAGGATATAGTAATTTTAACTTGCTTGTTTATAGGCGAAAAGGAACTATCTTCAAAACTTGAAGAAAATTCCTCTTTATCAGAAAGGGAGCAGGAGAGGGTCGATACCCTAGTCAGATGTTACAATCTTGTCAATCAAGAGATAGCATCTGACTATCTTCCTTTTTTATACACTGAAAAAATTGATGTTAATAATTCGATTTTAAATTTTTCCGACCTAGAGAAAACTATAGTGAATGTCTATGAGGTCAAGGGGAGTTTAAATGCAAATGTGCGATATAAGGAATACCCAAATTACCTTGAAATTCTAGGGCACGCAAAGAAGATAACTTACTCGTTTCTGCCAGAGGACGCGGAACTAAACGATGACGTAGAATTCTATAACGGCTTGTCGGAAAGAATATATGCGTATGGCATGGCGAGTGAATTTTTGCTTTGCGATGGACTTAGTGAGGACGCGGAAATTTGGGAAGAGCGATATAAGGAGAGTTTATTTGTGCTTTCACGAAAACGCAGTGAAATTCGTTTGCCGAAGAGGAGATGGCTTTGATTTTTTATAAGAACATAAAAAAGCATAAAGTCACACAAGAAAAAAACATCACTTTTTCAGTTTTTGGCGAAGGGGTGACGTCTAATGAGGACGATTTAATCTCTAAGCCAAATGAATGTAAAACCTTTTATAATTTCTCTCCACTTGATGGTGCGCTAAAAACAGGGTTAGGCTTTAAAGACCTTGAAGTGCCTGAAAGTGAGAGCGATTTAGACGATGTTCATCCTTTCAATTTCAGTTCGAAAAATATCACGGAGATAAGAACGATAGATTATTTTCGATATTTGGACATTGAGGATGATTGCTACTATTATCATTTAATTATAATGGATCAACAAAATCAACTTTGGACGCTTCTTCTATACGACATCACAGACGGCGAACCACTCACAAAATCGGCGCTATTTTATGATGGTCTAGTTTCCACTTGCACGTATCGAATAGATGCCTATGACTGCCTACTATATTTCACCGAAACAGGCATGATTTATGCAAGCGCCTATCAAACGGAAAAATTTACAAATGTGCCAGCGTTACTATCCTGCGTTGTTCACTACGACATGGTGTTTGGAATAACCAACACCAACAGAAACGAACTTGTTTATCAATCGAACCTTGATTTAAGAGAGTGGTCTGACGAAGCGGGAAGCGTGATTGAGTTTTTGGACTCAATGGGTGCGTTCACAAAACTTGTGGTGTTCAATGACTACATCTATCTATTTCGTGAGAATGGTATCACAAAAATTTCGCAGTATTCTTCAAGTGGCGAGTTTTCTTTCACTCATCTATATAAGTCAACTTCTAAAATCTATGAAAATTCGGTTTGTGTTTGTGGTGAGGTGATTTATTTTGCCACGCGTGACGGACTATATTCCTTTAACGGCAATTCGGTGAGCAAAATTTGCGAAGATTATGACCACTTTTTCAAAAATTTGGATAATCGTAACTGCTCCAGTTGTTGCATGGACGGAAAATATTACTTAGCGACAAAATGCAACTTTGATGACGATTTAACGGTTGGATGTGAAAGTTCAACTTTTGTCAACAACGCTCTTTTTGAAGTGGATGTTGCAACGAATAAGGTGGATGTTCTTCGCGGGGTGGACATCAAGAAGATTATCGCAGTGGATACGCCATATTACAGCAAAGTGATTGCGTGCTTTAATGGTATCAACATTAATAGGCTCGGCGAACTTGTTCACAACGGCAAGATATTTTCTTCCACTAATTTAAAAAGTTGGAGTTCATTCGTCACAGACTTAGGCTATAAAGGCAAAAACAAAAAAATCAAAGAGATTATTTTAAACACCACTTATCCATGCGAAGTTGAAATCATTTCCGATGTTGAAACCAAAACCTATTCTTTTGATGGAAGCGAAAAAGAGCAAAGGATGCTTGCTTCGGTCAATGGGAAAAATTTTCAATTTATTTTTAAAACAGACGAAGAGAATAGCCATATTTCAAAACCTATGATTGTGTTTGACGTTATTTCATGAGATTGATTTATAAGAATTATCTTAAGTTTTATAAATATAAACTTTTTTACTTAAAAGGGGAAGATGTTATGATAAATGAAATTTTAAGTTTAAAAGGGGATATGGTGAAAAATGGAACTATGGAAAGAGATAATAAGCATAGTTGTAAGTAATGGGGTTTTTGCTATTCTGTTTGTTTGGCTTTTCCAATATCAACTTAAAGACTCTTCAAAACGCGAACAAAAATATCAGGAGACGATTGAAAAACTTACCACAAGTTTAAATGTACTTGACGAAGTTAAGGAAGAGGTCAGTGAAATAAAGGAATTTTTGAAATGCGAGGAGGACGATGATGAAGAAGTTGTTTGAAAAAATGAAGTCATATAGTTTTTGGGTTTCGTTTTCTGGCGCACTTATTATCTTCATAAATTGCCTTGGAAGAATTTTCAAGTTTCAGATAGAAAACGAAATTGTGGAAGACGTCATCATGTCGATTGCAGGACTTTTGGTGGTGCTTGGATTTGTCACAAAAGAGACAAAAAATGAAGAAGATACAGGCGAGAATGTTGACGAAGAAAATAATGAAAATATCGACGAAGAAATTGACAATAGTGTTGACGAAAAAACAGATAAGAATGCCAATGAAGAAATTGTCGAAAACACCGATGAAAACATCAATGAGAATCCTGACGATAAACCTATTGAAAATGAAGATGAGACGAAAACTGATGCCGATTTAGAAGGTGAAATTGAAAAAGAAAACTTAAATATTCAAGATGCGAATAATGACGAAGAAGATAAGAACTTTTAAAATTTAAGTTAAAAAAAGTGAAATTTATTATATTTTAATGATAAATAAATATGCAATTATATGTATAAAAATTAAGGCAGTTGATATTTACAAAATCAACTGCTTTTTATTTATGTGTTTAATAAAAATTAAAAGATGCAATTTATTTTAATTTATTTTTAATTTTTAAATTGTTTATTTTAAATTTTTTATTTTCTAATATAAATATAATTTCAAGTCTTTATTTTTAAAAATGAATAATTATACATTTGAAACTTTCAAATTTTAAGGCGAAATAATTGTTTTTTTGAAAGGAAATTATGAAAATAAAGAATAGATTTTTTATATTTGCTTGTAAATAAAAATGTTTTTATGATAAACTATAAAAGAGGCGATTATGAAAAAACTTATTTACACTATACTTTCCGTTTGCGCGATTATTTATATCGGTTTTTTGATTGTCAATGTTATCATTCAAAAAACGGCTTGGGCACCAGATATGGGTGGTTTCCAAGGGGTGTTTGATTTTATTGTGAACTTTGGTGGTGTTGCCATAATCTTTGCTTTTGCACTTGTCAACTTTGCAGGTAATCCGCTTAAAGTTGTTTTCTTTGTTCTCTTGATTTTGGCAATAATAGCATACATCATTGCGTTAGCTGTTCCAGATTTTATTTATAATTTGTTTGCTTGAGTTTGTGTGAGTTAAAAAATATATGTTTAAAAAATAAAAAAATCTTTGTCCACTTATTTTGATAAAACTTGTGCAAATATTGATAAAATTGATAAAAGAGTTAATAAACTTATATAGAATGTTATAAAATTTTACTTAAATTTGTTATATTATACTAATATATAAATTGATAAAAGAGGGTGTTTATGGAAAAGTTTTTGATTGTTGACGGAAATAGTTTGGCAAATCGTGCGTATTATGCAATGCCATATCTATCTAATATAAAGGCTCAGCCTTCAGGCGCGGTGTTTGGGTTTGCCAACATTTTAATTAAACTTATCGTGGAGCAAAAACCGAAATACATTGCGGTTGCTTTTGACCACGCCAGAAAGACCTTTCGAAATGAGATATATGAAGCATATAAAGGCACGCGTAAGGAAACTCCGCCAGACCTAATTAAGCAGTTTCCAGTTATCAAGGACATGCTTAAACTTATGGGCGTTAAGGTGTTGGAGTTTGAGGGCATTGAGGCGGACGACATCATCGGCACGCTGGCGAAAAAGTCTGATAAAAACAACATATTGCTTTCTGGAGATAGAGATTTATTGCAACTTGTGAATGACAACACGGTGGTTTGGCTAACCAAAAAAGGCGTCACTGAACTTGACATTATGGATGAAAAGGCGATAAAGGATAAATATGGCTTCAAGCCGAAAAACATCATCGACTTAAAGGCGCTTATGGGTGATGCATCAGACAATATTCCAGGCGTCAGTGGTGTCGGCGAAAAGACGGCGCTCTCGTTACTTGCGAAATATGGCGACCTTGATGGTGTCTATAATAACATTGGCGAAATCACTGGAAAACTTAAAGAGAAATTGGAAAATGATAGAGATAACGCCTATCTTTCAAAGACACTTGCAACGATAAAAACCGACTGCGATATTGAATTAAACTTTGATGAATTTACATACACTTTTCCTTTTAGCGAAGAAGTGCACGAGTTTTTTGAATACTGGAACTTTAACTCATTCTTAAAGCGTGACGATATTTTTGTTGCTGGAAGCAAGAAACCAAAGGTTGAAATTAAAGAGATTTTGATTGACAGTTTGGATGTGGTTGATAAACTTGTCGCCGAGATTTCTGACGAGTTTGCCTACGACCTTGAGGAACTTAAATTTGCTTCAAGAAAGAATGTCTACTACCTAAAAAAAGACCTTGATTTGTTCTCTATCAATATCGACGAAAGCGAAGTTATCAAAAAGTTAAAAAATGTTTTTGAAGATGAAAAAATCGTAAAAATCACGAAAAATTCAAAAAAAGATATAAAAATTTTGAAAAAATACGGCATTTTGCTTAAAAATTTCTTCGATTTGGAAATTGCGAGATATGTTTGTTTCTCTTCTTTCGTTAAAAATGAAGACAAAAATGTGGGCGAATTTTTTAAGTTGAAAGAGGACTTTGAGAAAGAGATTAAAGAGAAAAAAGTTGATTTTGTTTTCTATAAAATTGAAACTCCGCTTGTGGAAGTTTTGGCGGATATGGAAGAGAAGGGTTTTAAAGTTGACGAGCATGCTCTTGATGAAATTGACGAAAAAATTAGCGAAGAGTTAAAGGAAATTGAAGGAAGAATTTTCGACGAAGCAGGCGAGAGTTTCAATATCAACTCGCCAAAGCAAGTGGCAGAAATTTTGTTTGACAAATTAAAAATCGTGCCATACAACAACAAAAAACGCTCCACAAGTTTTGCAATTTTAGACGATTTGAGATTTGAACATGAGATAGTCAATGACATCATTCAGTATCGAAAACTCTATAAACTTAAAAGCACATATATCAATGTTTATACGGAACTTATCAAAACGCGTGGCGATGTAATTCACACGGTTTTCAACCAGACCTTGACAAACACTGGCAGACTTTCCTCGTCTGAGCCAAACATGCAAAACATTCCGACGCGAGATGAAGAAGGAAAGAATTTGCGTAAAATTTTCATTTCCAAATTTAAAGATGGCGTGATTGTTTCGGCGGACTATAATCAGATTGAACTCAGACTGCTTGCAAATATGGCGCAGGAAAAATCTATGATTGAGGCGTATCAGCATGGGGTTGACATCCACACCAAAACCGCCAGCGAAATTTTCAATGTGCCAGTGGATAAGGTGACAAGCAGTATGCGTCGTGACGCTAAGGCGGTGAACTTTGGTATAATCTATGGCATAAGTGACTTTGGGCTGTCGCAAAACATAAAGACCTCGCGCAATAAGGCAAAAGAATATATCGACTCTTATTTTAGCCGTTATCCAAATATCAAGACTTTTATGGATAACAACATCGAGTTTGCCAAAGAACACGGCTATGCAAAAACGGAGTTTGGAAGAATAAGGATGATACCAGAACTGAAATCTTCAAACTTCAATGTGAGAAAGTTTGGCGAGCGAGTTGCAATGAATATGCCACTTCAGGGGACTGCTTCCGACATCATCAAACTTGCCATGATTGCCACTTACCGCGAACTTAAAAAATTTGAAAGCCACATCATTTTGCAGGTGCATGACGAACTTATCATTGATGTGAAAAAAGAAGAGTTAGATAAGGTGATAAAAATTGTGAAAGAGTGCATGGAGAATGTCAAAACCTACGCAGTGCCACTAATCGTCAGCGTCGGCGAAGGTAAGACACTTTACGACTGCAAATAGGTAAAATTTTCAAAAAAATCACTATTTTTTCAAAAAAAAGTTGCTTTTTTAAGGCAAAAATTGCATTTTTTCAAATTGGTTCGAATTTTTGATAGAATTTAAATTTGTTTTTAAGTGTGAAATTTCTTATAAATTTTGTCAGATTTTTATACAAAGTTTCAATTTGTTTTAAGTGATATTTGATTTTATTCTCACAAAATTTTGATATGATTTCTTGAAATGTTTGTATAGGTTTCCATAAATCTTTTAAGTAAACTATTTATAAATTTTCCACTTTGTTTTCTATAATATGAATATATAATTAAAAAGTTTTGAAAATCGTTTGACTATTCTTTTGTTTTAATTTAAAATGATAGTGGTGAAGTATGCAATACAATAGATATATGGGTTTAGATTATGGCAATTCAAGAATAGGCATCGCTTTTTCCGACCTTTCTGGAACAATCGCATCGGCGGACAGCATCTATAAGCGAAAGGATGAGAAGGCAGATATAGAATATTTGACCAAACTTGCCTTAAGTAAGGATGTTCGCCATATCGTGATTGGTTTGCCACTAAACGCTGACGGAACCGAAAGTGAAATGTCAAAGTGTGTTAAAGATTTTGGACAGAAACTTTTTGACAAATCACAAATTGAAATCTTTTATCAAGACGAGCGCTACACTTCGTTTGAGGCGGAAGAGTATTTAAAGGAGGCGCGTATTCCATGGGAAAAACGCAAAGTACTTTTGGATAAGGTTGCCGCTCAAATAATTTTACAGGACTTTCTTGATAATAGAAAATAAGGAGGAGAGTATGGATAAGAAAAAAATGGAAAAAGTTGAACAAATTTTAAACCAAGTGGAGCAGGAGTTAAGCAATTTTGATATTTTGGATGTCATTCTTGACGAAAACAACACCGACGAACTTGTTTTGCAAAACGAACAAGGCAAGCAAATACGCTTTGAGCAGGTGGCTGTTATTCCTTATAACGAAAAAATCTATGTTATTTTAAAACCTATCGACAAGATTGAAGGCGTTGAGGATGACCAAGCGATTGTTTTCCTTGCAGACGAAACAAAGCGTCCAACCGTTTTAGTCCCAGAGCAGGATGAAAAGATTGCCATCAAAATCTTCGACGAATATTATAATCTTGTTGAAGAGGCTAATAAAAACGCAAAGAAAAATAAAAAGGGCAAAAAATAAACCTTCACTTTGCGGTTTAGTCAATTTTATATGTTTTTGACAACGTAGGTGGCATAATTGTTTTGTTATGTCATTTTAAAGTTTGTGCTTAATTTTTTACATTTGTAGTATATTTTTTCAAAATAGAGCAATAATATTATTGACACAAGTTCTTCAAAATGATACAATTTATTTTGATAAAGACTTGTGCTTTATCTAGCGTGCATTCTGTAAATGAAGTGCTTGCCTTTTTGCTAAACGAGTGAAAAGTCGGCTCGGTATTACGCCGTAAAATAAGCATTCCTTTTAATGCACCAAAAAAGAAGAGAAGAAAGGTTTGTTTTAAAATATTTCTTCTCTTTTTTTGTTATTTCTTTTCGCGTTCGTTTGTGCGTTCAAAGTGACTTTTTAATGTTGATGCCCATCCATTGCATTCAGCAAATAAAGAACGGGCGCCATTTTCAATATGTGTGGCTGTGCAGAACAAGCCATTAACTAAACTCAGGTATTGGTCTTTGGCGGTAACTATTATATAGCAACCATTTTTATCTTGAGTTTCCTTGCCAAGCAAAATCTCAAAATCTTTTTCCAATAACCATTCCATGCCTTTTAATGATTTTGCATATTCGCAAATTTCTTTGGATACAGGTTTATTAGAAATTGCTTCTTCCACACTACATATGCAATCAGCCAAAGTTTTTTCCTTGGATAAAGTATATTCTTTATTTTGTCCATTTTCGCTAAAAGATATAATTGCTTTTGCTTCAAAGAAATTATTTTCATCTATTTTAAATTGCACGAATGAATCTGATTTTAACGCTAAATCTATACCATTAAATTTAATCATATATTTACTTATGCTCCTTTCAGTTGTTAGTAGTATAACATACATAAATTCTTTTGTAAATACTTTTTTTATTTTAATATTTTAAAGATAAGATAAAAGATTTTTTATAAATTTGGCAAAAATTGTTGACATTTGACTAGCAAATTAATATAATAGAAAAGCAAGTGTTGAGCGGGCGTGGCGGAATGGCAGACGCGCATGTTTAAGGGGCATGTTCGAAAGAGTGTGGGTTCAAGTCCCACCGCCCGCACCAAGTGAGAGCAATCCGAACCGCTGGGTTGCTCTTTTTCTATTTCTTCAAAATCTTCTGGGTTGTTAAGTTTAATATTTTTGTTTTCATCGTCCGAAGTGTTGAAATATATGTCAAAATAA
>CALWEZ010000051.1 GCA_944377455.1 uncultured Clostridia bacterium | reverse complement strand
CAGTTTATTGTCATCACGCACAGAAAGCCGACCATGGAACTTGCGGACAGCCTCTATGGTGTAACTATGGAAGAGAAGGGCGTGTCGAAGATTGTTTCGGTTAAACTTGCAGACGCTATCAAGCAGGCAGAACAGGCAAATTAAGGAGATAAAATGGGACTTTTTAAAAAGATAGGGCAGGCGCTTAAAAAAACTAAGGACGCCATAACTCGTAAACTTGACGAACTTTTAAGCCATGGCGAACTTAACGACGAATTTTTTGACGATTTAACTGATATTTTAATATCTTCCGATGTCGGCGTGAACTCTTCCATGGAGATTGTTGATGAACTTCGCGATGTCTGCCATAAGAAGAAGATTAGAAAAGGCGAAGATGTCAAAAAAGAACTTAAATCAATTTTGAAGCAATATTTTCTTGACGCGCCGAAGATTGAAATTGAATATCCATGCATAATCACAATTGTTGGTGTGAACGGCGTGGGAAAAACCACAACCATCGGCAAACTTGCCTCATATTTTAAGGACAAGAAAAAGGAAGTTACACTTGTTGCAGGCGACACCTTTCGTGCGGCGGCTTCTTCGCAGTTAAACGAGTGGGCAGAGCGCACAAAAACAAGAATAATCAAGCATGCCGAGGGCGCCGATGCGGCGGCAGTGGTGTTTGACGGAATATCAAGCGCCAAGGCAAAGAAAACCGATGTGCTTATTGTAGATACGGCGGGCAGGCTTCACACAAAAACCAACCTTATGGAAGAACTTAAAAAAATTGACAAAATCATCAATCGTGAATACCCAGAGGCTCATAAATATACATTTATTGTGCTTGACAGCACCACAGGGCAAAACGCACTTTCGCAAATTAAGGCTTTTGATGAGTTTGTGAAGATTGATGGTATAATTCTCACAAAACTTGATGGCACGGCAAAGGGCGGGGTTATCATTGCAATTGAGAAGGAGTATAAACTTCCTGTTGTCTTTGTCGGCGTCGGCGAAGGCGTAAAAGACCTTGAACCATTCAATGCCGATGAGTTTGTGGAAGGCCTATTCTAAAAAAATTCTTTTTAAATTTCATATTTAATATAAAGGCTTTTGCCTTTATTTTTTATAATTAATTTTTAATATTCATTTCTATTTACCTCTTCACTTTTATTCTTTGGTCAAGCAAAATTCGACAAAAAACTGCATATAAATCATGCATAGGGGTGTGTATGATATTTGAGAGTTTTGTTTACTTTTTCAGTCGAATTAGTCTTTTTACCAACTTTATTAACACGGTGCAAGGCTTTCCTAAACCGCTTACACTTGAAGAAGAGAAGGCGGAGTTTGAGAAAATGAAAAAGGGGGATATGAAGGCTCGTGACAAACTTATCAGCCACAATTTAAGGCTTGTTGCTCATGTTGTTAAGCGCTACACCAACTCGCTTGAAGTTGATGACCTTTTGTCTGTTGGAACGATAGGGCTTATCAAGGCGATTGACACCTTCGACTATGACAAAAAGGTGCAACTTTCGACCTATGCGGCAAGGTGTATCAACAATGAAATTCTCATGCTTATTCGCGCCAACAAAAAGCATAAAAATGTGGTATCCTTAAATAGTTTGACAAGCAGTAACGAAGAAGATAACGATTTGGAACTTGAAGATGTGCTCTCTTCCGATGAAGATGAACTTTTTGAGCAAGTTGACAACAATCTTGTTGTGCAGAAGGTGATGAAGATAATAAAGAGTGAACTTGATGAGAGAGAAAGAGAGATTATCATTCTTCGCTATGGGTTGAACGGCAAGCGCGCATTAACGCAAAAGGAGGTGGCGGATAAACTCGGCATTTCGCGTTCATACATTTCTCGAATAGAAAATAAGGCACTTGAGACAATTAAGGAAAAACTTGACAACTTTGATGAATAGGTTTTTTATGAATCTTGCATAACACCTTAAATGTCAATATATAGTGTAGTATGCTTTGCATAATACCATATATTTAGTTTAAATTGCTTTAAAGTTAAATTTATACTTTTGTATTTTTATGACATTAAAATTATATTTTATTAAAATTTTGTCCTAAAATTATTAGATTATATTTATAGATAAAACTTTTATTGTTTAATTTTCTTGACAAAACATTTAAATTGTTGTATCATATTCTCGCTGAGATAGATGGGGAGTTAGCGGTGCCCTGTAACCTGCAATCCGCTATAGCAGGATTGAACGCTTGCCTAGGAGTAGTTTGGTTGAAGATGTGCGTAGGATAGGGGCGTTGAAATCAAGGTCTTATGCAATTGGTAACTCTGAACCATGTCAGGTCCTGACGGAAGCATCATTAAGGAGACCTATCGATGTGCCATAAGGGCGCTTTGGTGGAGTTTTTGTTCTACGAAACAGTCAGTCTTATTATTTCAAAGCATTCTCTCAGCTATCATTAAAACAAGGTTAAAGCCTTGTTTTTTTGTTTTTATTTATATAATTATTGAATAATTTGAATATTTTTGATATAATACATCTAACCATAGAGGGAGGATAATTATGGAAAAGAAAAAATTAACTTTAACATCATTAAACAAGGAGGAATATCCAGACAAGGAAGTTGAATGTGTTGTAGTTAAAGATATGAAAGCTTATGTTCAATATCTTCTTGAAAATGGTGCAAAAGTAAGATATGCACAAAAGACAGCTTCCGTTTCAGCAAGAGTTGGAGTTGTTGGCGAAGAAGTTGACACTCGTCCAAGAGTTGAAAG
>CALWEZ010000050.1 GCA_944377455.1 uncultured Clostridia bacterium | reverse complement strand
TCTTGCAATCATTCCTGTAACAGCATTCATCTTAGGCTTTGTTACAAGAATTGCAGAAGGAAAGATTGTGGCAGCAATCGTTAGAATTCTCCTAGGCTGGAACATCATCTGGCTTGTAGACCTTGTTATGATGATAGTAAACGGCCGAATTTGGCGTCTTATCGACTGCTAAGAAAAAAGCACATTAAATGTGCTTTTTTTATGCCTAAAATTTTAAATAATAGTCATTTTTTATTGATAGTAAGGATATTTTTAATAAAATAATGCTAAGTTTTTAATAAAGGCGTCTAATAAAATAAGTGGATATATATTTTCGTTATAATATAGGATAAAATATCCATTTAAATATTATTTATTCTTTTTAAGTGCCACAAAAGGTTGCAATCTATCCTTTTCGGATAGGCAGTGATTGTCGAACCACATAAAGAAAAACCTTTCGGCAGGGAAGACTGAATAGCCGTCTCTGTTGTTATCGTTAAAATCGGAAGGGTCAGCAAAAATCAGCATATCATTCTCATAATTGTCGTTGACGCAGTCATAGCCAATTATAACCTTATAGTGCCCACCATAATCGACATTTTCAACTATGATAGGGCAAGAGTTTTTGAGCATATCTATCGCAAACTTTTTAAATTGTTTAAAAGTGGAGAAACAGAGTACATTTTTATCTTTTTTATAATCTAAACTGCTTATTATTTTGTAATAATTTCTTTCTGCAATAGGCTTTAAAAAGTTTACCAAATCTTTTAAATCTGTTCCTAATGGATATGGTCTACAATTCATCATCTTTGCGAATTTTAGTTCATTTTTCTTTGTAAGTTCTCCACCTTGCAAATTTAGATAATTTAAAACCATAAGTGCGCAACATGAGGCACAAGTGGAAGGGTCTGTTTGTTGAAAGGTCTTGAAGTGATTTATGATAACTAAGCCTTTATTACCCCCCCCCACTTTTCAAGTTGAAATAATCATAATCTTGATAATATTTGCTCATTTTTATCTCCGTGTATTTTCATATTATATCATAAACAAAAATTTTTACAAATAATTTACACATCAAAAAAGATTAGCGACCGCTAATCTTTTTTCTTTTTATCTTCATCATTCTTCGTATCAACATCACTCTTCTTATCTTTTGTTTTCTTATCAGCATTTGCGCTCTTCTTGTCTTCTACATCCTTTTTGGAGTTTTTTGATTTACTTTCTTTTTGAAGAGCCTTTTCTTTACTTTCCTTTTGAAGATATTTCTTTCTTTCAAGTGATAGTAGATATTCAGGTGACTTGATATTTTCAAGTTGATGTTTAAGGACCTCTATCTTTTCACTTATGATGGAACGCTTTTGAGCAAAGAGTTTAAATTCTTTTTCGGTTGCTTTGGAAATTTCAGCCTTATCTTCTTCTCTAAGTTTCACAACCTTTTCTTTATGCTCTTTTTCAAGAGAGTTGAGTTCGTTTTCAAACTTTTGAATGTTTGCTTCAAGTTCGCTAACTTCTTTGTTTCTCTCTTCTTCTGCCTCTTTTCTTATAACGTCTCTGTGGATGGTGCCCTTGCGATCGTAGGTCTCTTTACGCTTTGTTTCAATCTTTTTAATCTTAACTCTTCTCATAAAGTAACCAACAATGGCGATTATAATGGCAAGTCCAGTGATAAGGGAGGCGATAAGAAGAAGCCAAGTGAAATCGTTGTTGTTTTCGTTTGTTGCATCGCTTCCTGTGTCTGAGTCAGAACTGTCATCTGAACTATCGCTAGAAGCGGTTTGTGTTGCAAAGACGTGGTCTTCATTGATGTCATAACTACTATTTTCCATTGCGTCAACTGCGCTGTCATAGCCTTCGCTTGCGTTATCTTCATCGGACGAAATCTCTGTGAAACTTAAATCGTATAGAACCATGGTTCCTGTGGTGTAGAAATCGTCACTTTGAAGCCCTATGTGAAGAGTGGAAGAGGTGTCCTCAGTGCAGTAGATATATAGGGTGTATTCGGTGTATTCGTCGTTGGAGACTAGGTTTGTCATATAGTCGAAGCCTGATAGTCCAACAATTCCGCCAAAGTCAAAGTCCTCTAAATCAACATCTTGAGACGCGGTTTGATAAGCAAAGTTGGTTTTAAGTTTGAAGGAGAGCGTGTAGTAATTTCCACTCGCCAAGTCAAAGGTGAAGATGCTGTCGATTGTGTAGGTGGTGTTTGACTTTGTTTGAAGAACGAAAACGCGCGTATCCTCTTCTTCTGTGTCCACTTTAAAGATGTGGTTGTCGTCAAAGTAACTTGCATCAACAATTCCGCCTTGCTTACCATCGTCATAGCCAGATGTGGTGTAAGCGCCAGAGGTGAAATCTTGTAGGTCATCGGTCACAGTGTTGGTTGGTAGGTGCATATAGAAATCGGTCATATCAACGATATTGGCGTTTGTGTCTCTAATTTCGTCATATGCTTCCGCTTCCATGGAGTTAAGTTCAAAGTTGTCGAAGTATGCATATCCTGACATTCTGTTTGCGCTGGTTCCAAAGTCGATTTGGATATATACATTTTCAGCGCCTGTGAAGGTTTCAAAATAGATTTGATATGTTTGCCATCTGTCACTTGTCACATTTTCTTCTTCGTAAAGAAGCACGCCGTCTTCGTTATAAACGCTCACATTGAAACTTGCAGGTCTATTTTCATTTGTTGAAAGTGTTTTATAGTTAAAGGTCAAGTTGTAGTAAGAATTTGCATTCAGTGTGAAGGTTGGAGATGTTAAAGACTGATAACCCGCCGTGTAGTTATTTAACATCAAAATATTGTTGTAGTATTCGCTGGAGTTATTTGAGTTGAGTGGATTTCCAACAACTGCCCAAAGATATGGATTTTCGCTTCCAAGGTCTAGGTTTTCACGATATAGGTTGTAATAGGAATTGTATTCGCTGTCTTTAGTGTTGATAACGCCACCGTAGACAAGTCCGCTTCCACTTTCAATTGTCCAGTCGCTAGGCGAGAGTGGATAGTTTCCGTCCTCATCCTGAGTGGAGTTGAAGTTTCCGTTTGCTATCGACTGCTCGGTTGTGTTTTCGTTGATTGTGACAATGGTATCGCCATCTTCTTCCGCTGTCGAAAATTCTGTGTAGCCGACTTCTTCGATTGAAATATCATCAAAAATCACACAACCTGTTGCGGTTTCTCCGCTATTTCCAAGCGAAAGCACGATGTTTATCGATGAGTTATAGAGTTCAGAGCCTTTGATGTAGATTTCCATTGTGCCATAGTTGTTTGTGAAATTGTTGCTTGCGTTACTTGTTGCCGAGGTGCTTCCACTTGCCAAGGTGTAGTTATTTTCATTTAAAAGCGGAATTTCTTTGTAGATATTGTCGTTCTCTTGAATTGTCAAGTATGCGGTGCCAGTGATTTCAGAGATTTTGTAGTAGGCGGTTACTTTATACATCTTATGTGTCTTAATCTCGATGTCCTTAGACTTAACTGCCACATAGTTGTTGTTTGCCCATAGTGCCATTGCTTGTCTGTTGCTGTTTATTTCAATGTTGCCATATTCGTCGATTATTGTGTCAACACTTAAGTTAGAGCCAACAAAGTCGTATCCAGTTGTCGTTTCAAAGCCTTCAAGTGTGTCGAGAGAGATAACTCTCGCATTTCCGCTTCCTTCTTTTGTCCATCCGCCAAGTGCATTCACGCCAAAATCGTCTTCAAAGTTAAGATTTGCGCCAACATCTAAAGAATTATCAACTTCAAAACTCTTAAACTGAGTGCAAGCAATTTCATTTACATTGCCATTTGCTTCATTTGTTTGAGTGTAGGTTTTGTCTTTCATTTGTTGATAGTTTTGATAGAAGGCGTTTTCGCTATATTTATTCACAACCACTTCATCAAAGAAAACGGCGCCTGTGCTTGTGGCATCTTCGCCACCGAGCCATAGTTCAAGGGTAACTTCTTGCGCTTCGTCGCCAGTTACGATGTAGAAATAGAAGGTTGTCCATTCGGTTGAGGTTATCTTTTCAAACTTTAACTCAACCTCGTCTCCGTTCTCGTCGACAAGTCCTTTAAGATAGATGGAGCCGACGCCATATTCGTTAAGGTTGTTATAGATTGTTTTCTGTGCGTAATATGCCGTTCCTGCGTCAACACTGTAACTTCCAGAGTTTTGGTTTGTGGTGTTAGGCGTGAAATTGATTGTGGAGTTAAAGTATTCTGTGCCAGCACCAAATGTGTAGTTCACATCGGTTTTGTCAACATAGAAATCGCCCTGTCCTGCGATTGTTACAAATAGATAATCATCATCGCGAATTTTCACATTTGTCATATTAAGCGTTAAATCGCCTTCTTGTGTGTCGTAATTCTCTTCATCGTCATTGTCGCGATATAGTCTTGTTCCATCGGTAATCGTTATGCTTTCAACATCTGCCATTCTTGAATATATGGTTTGATTTTCGCTTTCGCCTTCTTGATAGTTATATCCAACATACTCATCATCGGCATAGAATGCCCCGTTTGTGGTGTAACTTTCTTGCAAGTTGCCAGCGCTTGTCAAGTTTTTGTTTACATAGAAAGTGGAGCTGTTATATGTGATTTGCACATAACTATCTTCGCCAAATTCAACATCGTTGTATCTTGCACTTGTGACATTCACTGAGTTACTTAAATCGCCTCTGTAAACATATGAGGTGTCATTTTCATAGTTTGTGTCACTCTTGAAGGCAACTTGGAAGGAGTAGTAGGAATTTGCGTCAAGCGAAATTGTGTTGGATTCAAAACCTTCGCGCGTCACATTTCTGTTGTTAATGTTGGTTTTGCTGTTTATCATCAAAATTTGATTGTCAGCAGAATAACTAGATGGATTAACCGAAAGGCGATAGGTTGAGTTTTTGTAGTTATCAAAATTTGAACCAACATTGATAATCCCTGCCGTTGAGGTTAAATTGTTGACAATCTTTGACCAACCAGAAGGGTTTTCGCTTATTGAGTTAATCGTGCTACTATTAAAGTTGCTGTTTGTGACATTAACCGCTTCCACATAACTTTTAATATACCCAGTTTCAGCAAATGCATAGTCTTGGAAAAAGGTTGCCATAATTCCAGTGACCGATATAGGCATAATGAGTGCCAAAATGATTAAGCAAAATTTAAGATTGATTACTTTAAGTCTTTTCATAAACCACCTGTAAAACTAAATTAACTATCTTATTATAATATAAATGTTCTATAAAATCAAATATTTTTTTAAAAAATATCAATAATATAAGCATGATGTCGAATAATTTGGATAAAAGTCGGCTCTTGTCAGCCAAAAAAGAAGAAAAATTGTCTGTTAAAGAGGTCAGTTTGCTTATCCTATGCGGTGCGATAATAGGTTTTTTAAACGGCTTCTTTGGCGGAGGCGGTGGCATGATATGCGTTCCTCTTCTTGAAAATGTGCTTCATTTGGAGAGTAAATATTCTCATGCGACAGCAATCGTCATCATTTTCCCGATTTCTTTCATAAGCGCCATTATTTATCTTCTCTCTGGCTCAGTGGAGACTATTCCGCTTGTCACGGTTGGCTTAGGCGTTGTTGCAGGCGGAATTTTAGGCTCGTTTGCTCTCAAAATTCTTCCACCAAAGGCACTCAGGGTGATATTTGCACTCATCATGCTGGCAGGAGGGGTGAGGCTGATATTATGAGTGAAGGCTGTTGGTGTCCGCACCAATTTATTGGAGTTTTTTATGATATATTTTCTATATGTGCTTGCAGGCATAATCTCTGGCGTGTTTGGCGGTATGGGCATGGGCGGTGGAACGCTGTTAATCCCAATACTTACCATATTTTTAAACTTTGACCAAAAGTTAAGTCAGGGCATAAATTTGATAAGTTTTTTGATTATGGCGCTGTTTTCCATGTTTATTCACTATAAAAATGGCTACATAGTGACAAAGCATATCGGCTGGATAATCGCTTTTGGCATGATTTTTTCGGTTATCGGAGCGCTTTGCATGAGCATTTTGCCGTCAAGGATACTCAAAATCGGCTTTGGCATCTTTCTTTGCATACTTGCTGTGATAGAACTTGTTAAGGTTTTTAAAAAGGACAAGAAAAAGGGCAAGAAAAAGCAGAATAAATAAGCAAATATAAAAGTTAAATTTATGATAATGAAAAATCGTTTAGTAAATAGTAAGAGTGAAGGCGAGCCGTTGGCTCGCAGTGAAGGGAAGTTTACGACTTTCAGTGAAGAGTTGTGGAAAGGTTTTATATAACTATAATCCATTCCATAATCAATTCCACTTTTCCCACAACGCTACACTTTCACTCTCTAAAATAAATTTTTGATTTTGTTTGGTCTTAGTCGGTGTGTATAAAATAAACTATTAAAATCTCTTCCACAACTCTTCACTGTGAACCAGCGGTTCACCTTCACTCTTCGTTTTCCACTTTTTAAAGATTTTTAGGGCATATTGCAAAAAAATAGTGGACAAAATCTCTTTTTTATGCTATATTTATCTAGTAGATTTACACGGAGGCAAAATATGGTTAATAAAGAAAAATGTATCGGTTGCGGAACTTGTGTTGCAATCTGCCCAGTTGGCGCCATCAGTTTTGATAGCGACGGAAAGGCTGTTATCGACAAGGCAAAATGTATCCACTGCGGAGCATGCGAGGCAAGTTGCCCAGTCAGCGCTATCAAACTAGACTAAGAAGAGGTTGGATTATGGAAAATATCGCATTTATTGAATTCACTGAAAGAAAGTTGGAACTTAAAATTGTGCAGAGCAGGCAAGGGCGTTATCGCGTGCTTGAAGATGTTGTCAATCAATACGATTTAACGAACGACATTTCAAAGGATTGTCTTTTTTCGCCAAAGTCGCGAACTGACATTTTGAAGATTTTAAACATCTATCGCTACACGATTGAGACATACAATGTTTCGAAGATGATTGCTTTTGCATCAAATATCATCGTGAAAGCGCGAAATTATCGTGGACTACTCGACGAGATTTACACGCACACTGGCATGAATTTCACTTTGACAGGCAATGACGAGGTGATTAAGGATATATATCAGGCAGTGAACACCAAGATTGACCTTTCAAAAGGCGTATGCGCATATGTCACTGGCTACAACACCTATATTTTGAAATATAATAGACGCAATGTCACAGAGTCTTTCGTTGTGCCTTATGGTTATATCAATTTGACGCTTAAATATTCAAAGTTTGACGATATGATGAGTTTCTTCAAAAAGGAATTAAAGGCATGTCCTTTTGTGGTCAATTTGGAAGAAGAGAGCATGGTCGGCGCGGGCGTGCCATTTCTCGACATTGCAAAAATCAGCAAAAAACTTTTAAGATACCCAATCGACGTTGACAACAACTACATTTTAACAAAAGAGGGAGTAGACAAGGTCGTTGCTTTCTCCAAGGAACTTGATGTTGAAAAAATTAAGAAAGTCAAAGGGCTTTCTTTTGAGGGCAGTGACAGTTTGCAGGGCGGACTTGCGGTCATTAGTGCCATCTATGATTTCTTTGGTGTTAACGAACTTGCGGTCACCGACGCTGACAAAATGGAAGGCAAGGTTATCGAAAATTTGGTGGGCTCGCCAACTGAGAAATACAGCGATTTGGTTTTGAATAGCCTTGATAACTACTACGAATTTAAAAAGGAAGGGCTTTCTATCAACTATAACGTCTACAACATGGCAATTCTTCTTTTCAAACAATTAAAGGTGGTGCATAAACTGCCAAGAAACTATGTGAAACCGCTTAAAATTGCTTCATATATGTTCGACGCAGGCAAGTTTATCGACTACAAAAACTATGAAAAACATGGTTTTTATGCCATTTTAAATTCCGGCATTGTGGGCGCGTCTCAAAAGGATATTTTGATTGCAAGTTTCGCTTGTCAGTGCCAAAATTTAGACAATTTCAACCTTCCAGAGATTATGAAATACAAGGAAGTTTTGACCGACGAGGATGTGGACGCCATAAGAAAATTGGGCGTTTTGGTTAAACTTGCAGTCAACCTCAACGCTTCACGAAAGAATGTCATTCAAGACATCATTTGTGACATTTTAGGCGACTCTATCATAATGAAAACAGTGGTTAAAAGCGACCCAGCGTTTGAGATTATGCAAAGTATGAAACTTGCCGACGATTTCAAAAAGACCTTTAAAAAGAGTCTGCAAATAATTTAAGAGGGAAAATGGCGGAAAATAGCGGTGCAAAAAAAGTTTTTTTAGGCATAGGCATAGCACTTTTAAGTGTTGTGCTTTGTTATTTTTCTGTTGCTCTTTATTTTTATTATGCTAGACCTAACGACATAACTGGTAAACTTTCCGTTTGGAATTTGATGAGCGATGAAGCGCTCGGCGATATGTATTTAGACTCTATCTATGAGATAAGGTATAACGAAGAGAGTTTTGTTGGTGTCAATGTGGATGCAAGCGGTTATGTTTTAACCTGTAATTATAATTTTGATGGTTACAACGGCGAAGAACTTTTGCTGTATAGTAAAAGCGGAGCAATTTATAGTGGAAATTTGGTGTTTTCAAATGATGTTTACAATTTAGCCATTATAAAGATTCATGATTATCTCGATGCTGAAAAAACGCTTAACTTGCCTTATGTCAAAACTGGCTCTTTAAGTTCGTCAGTGTTTGGAAGAGAGTATTTGGCAATAGGTAGTATCTTTGAGGACGGCAATGTGAACGCCGTGAGTAGTGTCGAAAGTGCCATAGGTTATGTCACAACCTTGTATGACGAGCGGACAGTGGTTGATTTCATATGTTTAAACAGCATAAGTTATTATGTTTCAAACTATGAAGAAACCTCACAAGGCGCAATTTTTAATAAATCTGGCAGACTTGTTGGAATGACCTATGCCTATATGGTGGATGAAGACAACTCTCAAAATGCCTATTATTATGCTGTTGAAACCTCGCAAGTTGGCGATATAATAGCCAAGTTGAAAAGTGGTGAATTTTATGAATTTGAAATAACTGGCTTTGATATGCAAGAACTCTACATCTACTTACTCTACGAGATAAACACAAACCAAATATATTTTAATGGAAGATTGCTTACGCTTGATGACACTTTAATTTACTATTATAACAACTCAACTGGCGTCTATCTAACGGAAGATTTTTCGCTGAACGGCGTGACGCTAAGAAAGAACAATCTAATCACAAGCATAAGTTATAACGGCTTTTCGCATAGCGTCACAACGCGTCACGATTTGTATGAAACATTATATTCGCTGGACGCAGGAACATCGTTCACGCTGACATCTATAGACTTATCAACTGAAAGCGTCATTCGCACGCAGTTTGTAATTTAGGAGGGGATATGAAAAAGTTTAAGTATGCCATTGAAATGGGAGGCGGATATACCAATATCTACGTCAAAGGGCAAGGACTTGCTCTTAAAGAGCCAACGCTTGTTGGTGCTGAACCAACCGAAGAGGGTTATAAGGTGATAGCGCTTGGGCAAGACGCCAAAAAACTCATCGGCAAAACCAAAGATAACATCGAAATCTTCACGCCGTGTGTCTATGGCGAGCATTCGAACTTTGAGTATAGTGTGGTGCTTTTAAAACACCTACTCTCCAAGGTCGGATTTAAGCAGTTTGAGGATAATGTGCTTTTCCTTGCTCCATGTGGCATAACGGCGCGTGAAAAGGACAACATCCTTCGCGTGTGCGAGGCGGTCAATATGGGACAAGTTGAGATTATTCCAGCGGTTTTATGCTCTCTCATCGGCGAAGGGCGAAAGATTGACGGCTCAACTGTCAATATGGTGGTCAATATCGGCGGAACTTACACCGATGTTGCCGTGGTCAATATGTCGAACATCTTAAAAGGGGCGACGCTCTCTGTCGGCGGAAAGTCTATCGATGCTTCCATTGTCAACTACCTGGCCTTTAAGGATGAACTAGTCATAGGCTTGCCAACGGCGGAAACGCTGAAAAACGATGTAGGAAGTTTGTATGATAACGACACTTTGAACATGGAAGTGACTGGCGTCGACCTTAAAACTAAGTCGCCAAAGTCAGTGGTCATTCACTCCATGGAACTTAAAAACGCCATTGAGCCATTTTACAGCGAGATACTCCGCGCCATCGACACCACAATAAACACACTTCCACCAGAAGTTGTGACTGACATCATCAACAACAAAATTCTTGTGTGTGGGGGATGTGCAAAACTCCAGGGCTTAGACAACTATTTTAAACAAAACTTAAAATATCCTGTTTCCATCTCTGACGACACCGACTATGTCACCATTATGGGTGCAGGAAAATTACTCTCAGACCAAACTCTTCTTCAAAGCGTGCTAAACAATCTATAGAGTGTTTAAAATAAGATAAAATTATTAAGCATCTAAATTAATTGAAAATTTTAAAATTATTATCTAATTTTCAAAATTGTTACTAAAATTTATAATCATATTAAAAAAATCATTTGCTTTTATTAAAATGTTTAAAAAAATTATAAAAAAATCACGAAATTTAATCGTGATTTTTTAATTTTTTAACCTCTTTTTCTTGCTCTTTTTCTTGCAGCCTCGCTCTTTTCTTTCTTTGCTACGCTTGGTTTTTTATATGCTTCTTTCTTTCTAATATCGCCGATAATGCCGTCTTTTTGGCACTTTCTTTTAAATCTTTTAAGAGCACTTTCAAGACTTTCGTTCTCGCCAACCTTGACTGTTGTCAACCTTCTCACCACCTTTCAATTCTAAAATACTTATGTTATTATAAGCATTTTTATGCTATTTGTCAAGCATTTTCTTAATTTCCGCACAAAATTTGTGAAAAAATTATGAAATTGTGGCCATATTGTGCTATAATCTTACATAAGGAAATCAAAGCATGGAAAAAATCACTCTTAACGAGGCAATAAAAAAGCGCCTTTTATATTATTTGGAAGAAAAGAAGATAAAACTTTCAAAATTATGCTTAAACTCGGGTTTGACACCATCGACAGTATTTAATTTCATCTACGGCGAAACTAAGATTTTAGGACTTATTCCTATCGCGAAACTTTGCGAGGGACTTGGTGTTACTTTGGAAGAATTTTTCTCGGCTGGCTACTTTAAAAATCTTGATTTGCCTGAATGATAGTGGCAAGAAACATATTTTTACTGATAAAAGGTTATATAAAAATAATATATTTGAGTCAGATGATTTTGAAATAAAAACTAACAATCTAAGGCATTTATTCTTTTAAACTAGCAAAAAAAATAGCGGAATAAATAGTTTCCACTATTTTATTGGGCTATAAATAATTTTTTTAATTTTAAATTCTACTTAAAACATCTTTTTTCATTTTTTCAAATTCTTCATCACTTATTGAGCCTGCTTCTTTTAAGGCATTTAATTTTCTTAAACTTTCAGCGATGTTATCGGTGCTAGTTTTATTAGTGTCATTTTGAGCTGTGGTTGATTCGCTTGTGACATCTACAGTTGATGTTTTTGTTGTGTTTGCTGGATTCAATTCGCTCTCTGGAATGCAAAGCATAAGGATTCCGCCAACCATACTGCAAAATAAGAGTGCACAAACTCCGAATCCTACAAGTTCTTCCTTTTGAGTTGCAGAATTAATCTTGCTTAAAGCAAGTCCACCAAAGATAAGTGGTAAAATCATCCAAAAACCGATGACCATGCCGATGATAATAAACACTTTTGCCGCTGTTTTCATTTTTTCTCCTTCGTTATAAAATAAGTATACAATAATTCAGCGATATATGTCAATTAAAATTGTATATGTGACTAAAATTTTCAATTTCTAAAATCATTCCACAACTCTTCACTGAACGCATAAGCGTTCCTTCACTCTTCCTTCTTACTTCTTTAATCTATCCACAACTCTTATTTTTTCTTTCTTATTTCTTATTTCGAAAATCTCTGATTTTCGCTTTGTCTTTTTTCGTTTTTGTGGTAAGATATTTGTTATGAATAAATACGACATAAATTCCTTAAATGAAGAGCAGAAAAAGGCGCTGTATGCCACCGATGGCGTGGTGCTTGTGACGGCGGGTGCGGGCAGTGGCAAAACTAGACTTTTGACACATCGTATTTGTTATCTATTAACCGAAAAACATGTTTCGCCTTACAATATTTTGGCAATAACTTTCACAAATAAGGCGACAAATGAAATGAAAGAAAGAGTGCATGAGATGTGCAACCTTAATGTTTGGATTTCCACCTTTCACTCGATGTGCGTGAGAATTTTAAGGCAAGAAATTGACTTTTTGGACGGTTACGACAAAAATTTCACCATAATTTCAGAGAGCGACAAAGATAGGATTGTTAAAGAAATTTGTAAGGAACTTGACCTTGAAGATGACGATATTTCAAAGATAGAACATCATATCGACAACATCAAAAACGGCGGACTTGACATTGAGAACTATTTTGCCGAACTTTTGCGATACGGCAATGCTAATATGTTGAAAAAATACCAAACTGCCGTGTTTAAATATGAAGAGCGGTTGAGAGCAAACAACAGCCTTGATTTTGATGACCTACTGAACAAAACACTCTTTCTTTTCCAAAACTATCCTGAAGTTTTAAATCGATATGCTAACCGCTTTCAATATGTTCTAGTGGATGAATTTCAAGACACAAATTTAGTGCAGTATAAACTTATCAAAATGCTGGTTTCCGTGCATCACAATCTTTTTGTGGTCGGCGATGAGGACCAGTGCATTTACTCGTGGCGCGGTGCGAATTTCCACAACATATTCAACTTGAAAAAGGACTTTGACAATGTTCAGGTGTTCAAACTCGAGCGAAATTATCGTTCCAGCAAAAACATTTTGAACCTTGCAAACAATGTCATCTCCAACAACAAAGAGCGGTTAGAGAAGAAACTTTGGACGGAAAAGGATAACGGCACTCCACCTGTGGTTTATTCCGCCTTTGATGAGCGAGATGAGGCACTCTTCATTGCAAACGAGATTGAAAAATTGTGCGACGAGGGCTATTCGTATAGCGATTTTGCCGTGCTTATGCGTCTAAACGCACTTTCAAGACCGATTGAAGAAGGCTTACTTGCCTATAACATTCCATATCGAATCTATGGCGGGCAAAAATTCTTTGAGCGTGCCGAGATTAAGATTTTGCTTGCCTACATCAGTATTTTTGTCAATAAAAAGGACGATATTTCGCTTTTGAAGGTGATAAATTTTCCAAAGCGTGGCATCGGCGATGTGGCAATTTCCAACCTTAAAACCGAGGCGGAAGGGAGCGTTTTAGACTACCTACTGAGCGAAAAATTCAAGTTTAGTAAATACTATAAAAAACTTGAAAATTTTGTGGAAACTTATAGGAAATTAAGCGAAGAAATATCTACTCTTTCACTCTATGATTTCACCAAAAAACTTATCAAAGATTTTCGCATTGACCTTGAATATGCGGGCAAGGATGAAGAGAGCATAAACAGGATGAGAAATATCGACAGTTTCCTTTCTTCTGTGAAAGAATTTGAAGCGGAAAACGAAAATGCGACCTTTTCCGACTATCTTGCAGGCGTTATGCTTCGAAGCGACCAGGACGAGATAAGCGACGATGGCTATGTCAGCGTTTCCACCGTGCATGCGGTTAAAGGGCTGGAGTTTAGGGTGGTGTTTGTCATCGGCTTAGAAGAAGGCATCTTTCCTCTTTCACGTGCTATGAACATGCCAAGCGAAATGGAAGAAGAGCGTAGGCTTATGTATGTGGCAATCACGCGCGCGGAAGAGAAAATCTATCTCACGCACGCCACAAAAAGATATATGTATGGCAAATCTAACTACGAAACGGATAGCCGATTTTTGAAAGAACTCGGCATTGTGGATAAAAAGGCCAAAGTGGAAACAAATAGGAAAAAAGACGACTTTTTTGTGGATGAGAAGGACGAAGAACCTTTCGACTCTGGCTTAAAAGTCGGCGACATAGTCTTTCACAACCGCTTTGGCGAAGGCAAGGTGATTGATATTTCTGATGACGGAATTGTTGGAAAAATCGACTTTTCTGACTCTGTGAAAGAACTTATGCTCAATATGGCAAAACTTGAAAAATTGGAGGGGTAAAATGGATAAATTAGAGCGAATGAAATTTCTTGTTGACGAAGTCAATAAGCATAATGTCAACTACTATGATCTGGACGCTCCGACCATTTCCGATAAGGAATATGATGCGCTATATTACGAACTTGTCGACCTTGAAAAAGAACTCGGAGTTATTTTGCCGAACTCTCCAACTCAGCGCGTAGGTGGCGATGCGCTTGATAAATTTGTTAAAAAGAGACATGAAGTTCGGCTCTATTCCATGAACAAGGTGCGCTCGTTTGAAGATTTGGATAAATTTATGCACGACATGGCAGAATATCAAAAAAATCCTACCTTTTCGCTGGAGTATAAGTTCGACGGATTGACCATTGTCATTGAATATGAAAACGGAAAATATCTTTCGGCAACCACGCGCGGAAATGGTGAGATAGGCGAGGTGGTGACCGAGCAGGTGCGAACAATCAAAAGTGTGCCACTCACAATTCCTTTCAAGGGCAGACTTATCGTGCGTGGCGAGGGCATGATGACCATGCACGCGTTTAAAAAGTATAACAAAACGGCAAGCGAGCCACTTAAAAATCCGCGAAATGGGGTGGCTGGCGCGATAAGAAACCTTGACCCAAAGGAGACCGCGCGTAGAAATTTGGACTTTTTCTGCTATGAAATCTTGCTTGCCGATGGCAAAAATTTCTCCACACAACAGGAGATGCATAAATTTTTAAAGGAAAACCATTTTTTAACAGGCGACTATTTCAAAATTGTTAAGTCGTGTAAGGAAGCGGAAGAAGAGATTGAAAAGGTCGACGAAATTAAGGATAAACTCGACGTCATGATTGACGGAATGGTGATAAAACTCAATGAAACCGCCCACCGCGAAGAGATAGGTTACACCAACAAGTTTCCAAAGTGGGCAATGGCGTTCAAGTTTGAGGCGCTGGAGACCTCCACTCTTTTAAAGGATGTTGTGTGGCAGGTGGGAAGAACAGGCAAGGTGTCGCCAACCGCCATCTTAGAGCCTGTGGAACTTGCTGGAGCGAACATCTCGCGCGCGACCTTAAACAACATTGAGGACATTCGAAAAAAGGGCGTTATGCTGAACTCTCGGGTGTTTATCCGCCGTTCGAACGAAGTCATTCCAGAAGTTTTGGGACTTGCGGAAAAATATGATAATTCTAAAGAGATTGAAGAGCCAAAAGTTTGCCCATGCTGTGGTTCAGAACTCGTCAAAAAAGGTCCACTTCTCTATTGCAAAAACCGCGATGGTTGCTTAGAGCAAATCATCTCTCGTCTCACGCATTTTTGTAGTCGTGAAGCGTTCAACATTGAAGGACTAAACGAAAAATCGCTGATTAAATTTCACAACGACTTAAATGTCAACGAATTTTCCGATCTATTCACTTTGAAAATGGAAGATTTAATAAATCTTGAAAATTTTAAAGAGAAAAAGGCAAGCAACATCATAAATTCAATACAAAGGTCGAAAGAAATCGAACTTTATCGTTTTTTATATGCGCTCGGCATAAGCGAAATCGGCATAAAGACGGCAAAGGATTTGTCGAAAAGGTTTAAGACGATAGAAAACATCAAAAATGCGACCTTTGAAGAACTTGTGGAAGTGGAGGACGTTGGCGAAATAATCGCACAAAATGTTATCGACTATTTTGCGGATGTTGAAAATGTTAAGGAAATCGATAGGCTCTTCTCTCTCGGCGTGACCATACTGAGCGAAGAAGATGTTTCGCTCAGTAACAACCTGAAAGGGCTGACCTTTGTGCTTACCGGCACTCTTCCAAATTACTCAAGACCAGACATGAGCGCGCTCATTGAAAAACATGGCGGAAAGGTGTCTAGTTCCGTTTCCAAAAAGACCTCATATGTTCTAGCGGGCGAAGATGCTGGCAGTAAACTCGACAAGGCAAAAGCGCTCGGCGTGAAGATAATAAGCGAGGCGGACATCTTAGACATGATGGAAAACAATTAGGACAGACACCAACTGTGCTTAACGCCGACACGAAAAATTAAAATTTTTCTAACGGCTACTCCGTTGGTTTCTCCACCTAGTCCTCTTCAGCGAGTGTGATTTTTGATTTATGCTCGCCGAACACAGTTCGGTCACTTCGCAAAATCAAAAATTGAATTTAGAGTATGAAAGTGTGGCGTTGTAATAAAAGTGGTTTAGATTGAAGCAAAAATATACCACATTAAAATCTTCCACAACTCTTCACTTTTCACTGGAAATCTTTGATTTCTCTTCACTCTTCACTTTTTTAATACATCCTCAACTATTCACTGCGAGCCATTGGCTCGCCTTCATTCTTCGTTCTTCACTTTTTATCATTTTTCGCTCTTCTCTTTAAACGACTTTGCTGTTTTGGTCATTTTATAACACTCCATTTGCATATATTTTTGTATAAATTTATCGCAAGGAGTGAATAATGAAACTAAAAGCAAGGACATTAAAAACAGACGATAAAAATGGTATGATAAAGCCGATTATTAAGGGCGTTTCAGTCGCGCTCGCCATTTCACTTGTTGCCATTCTTCTTTTTGCTTTTTTACTTCGCTGGACAAATATCTCTGACAGCCTAATTGCGCCTGTAAATCAGGTGATAAAGGGCGTTTCTATCTTCTTAGGAGTGCTTTTTGGGCTTAAAAAGGTTAAGAAAAACGGCATAATAAATGGACTTCTCATTGGCTTTTTCTATACAATACTCGCGTTTTTAGTCTTTTCTTTGCTTGATGGGGCGTTTAACTTTGACAGGTCTTTTCTAAATGACCTCATATTTAGTCTAGTTACAGGCGCGATTTGTGGCATAATTTGCGTAAATTTAAAAAAATTTTAACATTTTAATTGACATACGCCCTCATTTCTTATATACTTAAATGGTAGATTTATCTAAACTTACTAAGGGGTAGTATGGCTAAATTAAATAGACTCAAAAAGAACTCCATAATGAATTTTGTTGCCGTGGCAATTTTGACTGCTATCGGCATTGTGCTTTCTGTTTGCAGTTTTATCATTCCATTCACAAGCACGGTTTACAATGGTTTTGCTAACTCCATTTCGCTAGGCCTAGACCTAGCGGGTGGAGTTTCTGTCGTTTACGATTGTTCGCTTTCTGACACAAGTAACACCAACGATTTGAATGCAGCGATTGATGCAACAGTGGCAAGGCTGGAAAGCGTGATAGGTGGAGAATATTCTGAGGCAATTATAACAAGACAAGGAAATTCTGAAATTAGAATTGAAGTTCCAAGCGTCACAAACAGTGACGAGATTTTTTCGCTTATCGGCGACCCAACACCGCTCTATATGACGCTTACTGACGGCTCGCTTGACGAACAAAGCGATGTTTATATCACAGGCTCCGATATTGAAAATGTTTATGTTTCCTTCCAAAACAGCAACTATGGCGTTGTTATCAATTTCACAAGCGAAGGCAGAACAAAATTCTCACAACTGACAAATAGTGCCGCAAATGGCAGTCAACAAATTTACATCTATCTTGGAGACCCATCTGATCCTACTTGGCAGACTCAACTCACTTGCACTGAACAGATAACAAGTGGAAGCACTTTCATTTCAGCAGGTGACGGAGAAACGGCTTGGACATATGACGAGGCGGAGCAGTATTCTCTTAGAATTATGTCTGGAACATTTAATGTTACTCTTGACCTTAAAGAAAATTCAGTTATATCCGCCACTCTTGGCACTAACGCATTAAAATATTGCCTTATTGGAACAGCGGTTGGACTTGTTGTTATTCTTCTCATTCTTTGGCTTAGATATGGTGATTTTGGCTTACTTACATTCTTTGCTCTTGTTATCTATATTGTGCTTATGGTGTTCTTCTTGCAGGCTATCTCATTTGTTCAATTGACACTACCAGGACTTGCGGGAATAATACTTAGTATTGGTATGGCGGTCGATGGTGCGGTTATCATCTTTGAAAAGGTTAGAGAGGATTATCGTGGTGGAAAGAAAATTCCTATGGCTTGCAAGAACGGCTTTAAGCGTGCGTTTTGGCCGATTTTTGACTCAAACATCACCACAATTTTCACATCGCTTATCCTATATATCTTAGGAACGGCGTCCATTCAAGGCTTTGCAATAACTCTTCTTATCGGCATTGTGCTTTCCTTGTTTATGAACCTTGTCATTCTAAGATTCTTCGTTAAGTGGTATTTGCCATTAAACAGTGTTAAGGCAAAACCTCTTCATCTTCCAAAGCAGGTAAGACCAGCGAAAGAGCCGACTGTGGAGGTTGTGTCAGCGGGAGGTGAAACAAATGAATAAAACAAACAAGAAAAAATTTCACTTCTCTATAGACGAAAAACTGGAGAAGAGCAAGTTTAGTTACACAAAAAATCTCAAATATTTCATGATTGCTCCTATTGTGATTATCGTTGTCGGCATTATCCTTTTCTGCACACTTGGATTCAACCTTGGCTTTGATTTCACTGGCGGAACGAACATGACCATCTACATGAACGACCCTAATTCCACTTCGGAAGAATTTAAAGATTTTAATCAAAGTTATGATTTAGACAATGATGCAGACTATCGCGAGGCGTGCAACAAGATTGAAAATGTTCTTGAACTTTTTGGACTTGAGGCAAGCACTCTTCAAAAGAGCGAAATGAACATTGGAACATCTGACGGATATGGCTTCACAATAAGTGATGGAGATGCGATACTTGTTAAATTCCAAAATGGCGACAGCGAAGATGTGGAAGAGATGAATAACCGCATTAGGCTTGCCTTTCTTGTGGAATTTGGATACGTTGACGGCTTAGATTTAGAGAGCATTGTGACTATTCAAAACCCAGAAAGTTACATCGACGAGGCTGAGTTTTCTGCACTTGTCATCAACGGCGGTGTGACAACGGCAAGCGCAAGTAACGAACTTATGATGAGGTCATTCTTAGCACTTTTTGTGGCAATAGTTGTTATTCTCATCTATGTGGCTCTTAGATTTGAACTCACAAGCGGACTTGCAGCGATTTTAGCACTTTTCCACGATGTTTTAGTGACGGCGTCGGTTATGCTCATCTGCCGAATTGAGATAAACACCGCATTTATTGCAGCGCTTATCACCATTTTAGGTTACTCTATCAACAACACGATTATCATATTTGACCGAATACGCGAAAATGTGAAGATGAGTAAGAATTTAGGCAAGATAGACAACGATGCGATTGCAAACAAGGCGGTGTCATCCACCATGATGAGAACGGTGCTTACAACGCTCACCACCTTTGTTATGATTTTCTTCATCACGGTTATCGGCGTGTCGGACATCCAAGAATTTGCTTTTCCAATCATGGTCGGCATCCTTGCAGGTTTCTATTCTTCAGTGTTCTTAACACCAGGGCTTTGGGCGATTGCATATCATCCATCCAAAAAGAAGATTGCAAGAATGGAAGCAAAGCGCAAAGCGAAAGCCGAAAAAGCAAAGCGTGGCGAACAATACGAGGTTTAAAAGAGAGGAAACTCTCTTTTTTTCGAGTTCTAGCACGAAAAAGTGAAGGAAAACTCGCGGTTTTCAGTTGTGATAAAATTTACAGTAAGTGAAAATTTTTACGAATTAAACTTGTCAAAGTCCAAAAAGTCATTTTTGGTGCTGGCGATAAAGATTTTGTCCTCGCCATACTTTGACTTAATCTCTTCCACGCATTCGGTAAGTTTAATCTTTTCGTCGTCGAACATCGATAGTTGCCTATATTCTTCCACCTTATTTAATGAGGATACGCGCACGCGAATGGCGCGTATTTTTTTATCGTAATGCCAAAAACTGTCGAGAAGTTCCATGGCGCTTTCAAGAATTTTTTCATAACTCTTAATCGGCGAGATTGTTTTTGCGTGCCTAAATTTTTCAAACTCATTTGTTTTCACTGTGACGGCGATTGTGCGCGCTTCAAACTTTCCACGCGTCATGCGAAGGGCAATTTTTTCGCAAAGCATTGCCACCGTTTTTTCGACATCTTCGCGCGATTGTATGTCACGCAAGGTGGTTGTGCCATTGCCGATGCTTTTGGGCGGAGCAAGGTTGTAGTAACAGGCGACAGGCTCCACAAGTTCCCCTTTCAACTTCGCTTGAAGTTCTAGTCCAGTTTTGCCCATGATGACCTTTATTATGCTTTCGTCCAAGTTTACAAAGTCGCCGATTGTTAAGATGTTCATATTTTCAAATTTTTTCCACAACTTTCCGCCGATGCCAACTATGGAATTTAGTGGGAGCGGATAGGTCATTTCTTTAAACTTTTCCTTTGGTATGACTGTGGTGGCGTCTGGCTTTTTCATGTCGGAGCCGAGTTTGGCAAAAATTTTCGAAAACGACACGCCAACTGAAACCGTGAAACCAAATTCCTTCTTCACGCGCGCTCTTATCTCATTTGCTATCTCTTCGCCACTCATTTTTAGATATTTAAGCGAGTTTGTCACGTCCAGCCAGCACTCATCAAGCCCTAAGGGTTCAACAAAGTCGGTGTAGTCTAAATAGATGTCGTGAAGTTCTTTGGAGATTTTTTCGTATAGGTTATAGTGAGGTGCAAGGCAGACAAGGTCTGGGCACTTTTGCTTTGCTTCCCAAATCACCTCGCCAGTTTTCACACCAAATTTCTTGGCAATGTCGTTCTTTGCAAGTATCACGCCGTTTCGCTTTTCTGGGTTGCCGGTGACAGCGACCGGCTTATCTTTAAGTTCTGGCCTTGTCACACATTCCACAGAAGCGAAAAAATTGTTGACGTCCGAGTGCAATATTACTTTCATTTTTCTTCCTTTTTTGTTACAATATATCTTGTTAAAAAAAGGCTAAAAATATGACAAAATCACATATTTGGGTTATTTTTTCAAAAATTGGCAAGTTTTGAGCCTAAAAATTGTGCAGGTTAGAACAAAAATGGTAAAAATCAAACAAAAAATGGTGCTTTCAAGAAAAAATTATTGCGAAAAGAAATGATAAAAAAGAAAAATAAGGAGAAAATATGATTTTTAAAAATTGCAATCTTTTAAATGTAAGAACGGGCGAACTAGTACTAACCGATATTCAAACAAACGGCGATAAGATTGAAAAAATTGGCAAAATTGCAGGCGATGGTATAGATTTAGGTGGCAAAATCGTCATGCCGGGCTTTGCGAACTGCTATCTTAATTATGAGCGCGCAAGTTTAAATTCCTATGAAAAAATTGTTGATAACAAAGAATTACAAGCGAAAAATGCCTGCGCTGGTGTGTGCTTTGATTATTTTGATATGAAAAATGTGTCATTTTTAGAAAATATTGAAAAGTTATCTGAAAGCGAGTTTGAAAAAGCGTGTATGTCTTTAAAAGAGCGAGTTTTCGTCAAAATTGGCCAAAATTTAAATGAAATGGGCGAGATAAACGCAATTTACAAGAAGATGCCGAGTGAAGTTTTGGAAGATTTTGGCGTTTTGGATAAAAAGGCGACGATTGTCGGCGGAAATTGCTTTGAAAAGGATGAACTTGAGATTTTTAGTGGCTATGGCACAAGTTTTGTTCTTCTTCCAAACGATGATGCAAGGAGTGGTAGAAGATTTATAAATATCAATATCTTAAATAGGCTTAATATTCCTTTCGGACTTGGCAGTGGCGAGTATGCCGAAGTCGATTTTTTCGCGTTTATGCGACAATTACTCTCTTTTAACTCCTTTGTTATGGAAAATTCTTCGCTTATGAGAGAGCAAGAGATAATCCTCCATGCCACACTAATTGGTGCAGAAATTTTAGGCTTTGACGGCGAGATTAAAGAGAAAAATTATGCAAATTTCATTGTTTTAAGTGGAAAGACGAATTATGACGACATCTTCAAAAGCATCGTCTATGGCATGAG
>CALWEZ010000049.1 GCA_944377455.1 uncultured Clostridia bacterium | reverse complement strand
AACAATCTTGGTTTCCTTCTCATTTGCACAAATATATGAGATTTTATCTATTAATTTTTGATTATTTTCATCACTCACAACAAGTTGATTTGGATTTGAAGGAGTTAAAACTACCTTCTTTTTGTGCTCATGGCAAAAATCTACCAAATATTTTGTGAAAGAAAGTGGCGCTTTGTTTTGAATGACAATATATTTCGAAGCAAGAATGATATCCTTAAATTTTTCGACCAACTTTTTATCAAAGGTGTTTATCATTTCGTTATGACGCTCAATGGTGTTGTCGCCATCATTGATGTAGATTTTTGTGACGTCATTTTTGGCTTTGGTTGTTGTGCTGACATAGACATCAACGCAGTTTTTAATAAGATTGTCGGTTATCGGCTCGTAGTATTCGTCTTTACCTAACTTAGTTATCATGCAAGTTTTTGCACCAGCACGCGCTGCTGCAACCGCTTGATTTGCGCCTTTTCCGCCATAAAATAACTCGCTTGAGCCATCTTCGTAGGTCGTTAAATCGATGGAACATCCGCCTATTACGCAGACATCATATTCAGGTTGTGAATCCCCCCTGCATCTTACAAATAATTTAGCCATTTTTTTCTCCTTATCTCATTTATTATTTTTTATAAAAATTCAAATATGAAATTTCTATTTTATCACGCCACAAACATGGCAAAGATGAAGAGCCCAGCAAAGCCAAAACAAAGAATTATCTTGCAAATTTCAAAGATTTTGCTTTTTCTTGCCGACTTATTAAATTCTTTTCGATATGCCTGCTCGTTCTTTTCAAATTCTTCAGATGTGACAGAAGTTGAGTTGATTTTCTCGGCTTTATAGTAAGAAAAATCTTCTTCAAGTTGCTTTTTAAAATCGGTGCAGTAGTTATAAATCAAATATCCTGCCCAAACTAACGAAAAAACCGTCATCAAGGCAAGCACGAAATAGGAAAAACTCCCCCACACGTCGATGAGCAAGGCAAAAATTATGCATAGAACAATTATAACAGCACTGATTATATAAACTATACTACTCTTCTTCATATTTTCCTTTTTAATACAAATTTTAGCATATTTATTGTTTTTAATTGTTGAGATTGAAATTTTAATTTAAAAAGATAAAATTTTAACCAAATTTAATCTATGAAATAATTATATTAATTTAAACAATCGCAAAAATGTAGAAAATCACAAGTATTACCGAAGCGATTATCCAGCCGATTAGCCACCAAATATTTCCGCGTTTTCTAGTGAAGTAAAAACCAAGCCAAATGCAAACGATATACGCTAAACACTCGCCCACGCCCTGCATATAGATGGCAATGTCAGGTTGATTTTTGAAAATCAGGCGCAAAATCATAGCAATGGCAATGAGAACTACCGAGAAATAGGCAAAGCACTGAAGAACCCTATTCGGTCCCCACTTAATCACCTTTTTTTCTTCTTTCTTCTCTTCCTTTTTCTTGCCTTTAGTCTCGGTTTCGGAAATACTTTGCACGCTGACGGTCTGCTCTTCTAAAGCGCTGGCATCAACTTGCAACTCAGTTTCTGAAACTTCTTCTTGCTTAGTTTCTTTCGGTGGTTCCGCCTTTACAATCTCTTCATTGTTTTCAGCATTTTTTTTCAATTTGAACATATTTTTCTCCTAATCTTTATCAATATGAAAGCAAATTGCATGAGGTTTATTTCAACTATGTTCAGTCTCTTTCAAATGCTTCGCACTTGGTTGTTCTTTGATAATATGCTATTAGTTTCAACTTACAATCCGCTTACATTTTATTGATATGCAATGGTCTAGAAAAAAATCTCTTACTTTGCGGTTTCAACGAACCTACTTTCTCTTATCACATTGACCTTGATGTGACCTGGGTATTGCATTTCATTTTCTATTTTCGATGCAATTTCCTTTGCCATAAACATTGCTTGGCTATCAGAAATCTCTTCAGGTTTCACAATTATGCGCACTTCTCTTCCCGCTTGAACGGCGAAAGATTTTTCCACGCCTTTGAAACTGTTGGCAATTTCTTCAAGTTGTTGCAATCTTTTGATGTAGTTTTCAAAGGAATCGCGCCTAGCGCCCGGCCTTGAAGATGAAATGGCATCCGCAACCTGCACGATAACTGCCTCGATTGTTTTAAATTCCACATTGAAATGGTGTGCCTCTATGCAGTGCACAACCTCTTCACTTTCGCCATACTTTCTTGCAAGTTCCACGCCGATTTGAACGTGAGTGCCTTTCATTTCACGGTCAAGCGCCTTGCCGATTTCTTGAAGAAGTCCACCGCGCTTGGCAATTTTCACATTTGCACCCATTTCAGACGCCAAAAGCCCAGCGATGATTGAGGTTTCAATGGAGTGTTTTAAAACATTTTGCCCATAACTTGTTCGATATTTCAATCTGCCTAAAATTTTAACAAGTTCGATGTTTAAATTGTAAATTCCAGTCTCGTTGCACGCTTCGTCGCCTGCCTGTTTAATGGTTTTGTCAACTTCGCGTTGCATTTTCTCCACAATCTCTTCAATTCTGGTTGGATGAATACGGCCGTCAGTTATAAGTTTCTCAAGTGCGAGCCTTGCAACCTCTCTTCGAATCGGGTCAAACCCAGAGATTGTGATAGACTCTGGTGTGTCATCCACGATAAGTTCCACGCCAGTTGCCGCCTCGATTGCACGTATATTTCTGCCTTCACGACCGATAATTCTGCCTTTCATTTCGTCGTTAGGTAGCGAAACGACAGAGACAGTCATCTCGGAAGTGGTTTCAGTGGCACATTTTTGAAGAGCCTGTCCGATAATTTCGCGCGCCTTTGCCTCGCCGTTTTCTCTCGCGTCCTCTTCAATCTGCTTAACAATTTTTGATGCCTCTTTTTGAGCGTCTTCGCGCATAGTGCTAACCAGCATGTCAACCGCCTCTTGCTTAGACATCTTTGCCACCTTTTCGATTTCCTGCATAGCCTGGTCTTTAAGAGTATTTAAATTTTCTTTCTCTTTTTCGAGACCTTGCCTAATTTCAGTGATTTCTCGCTTTTCGTCCTCAAGTTGTTCCGTTCTTTTATCTAAAGAAAGTTCCTTTTTCTCGATAAATTCTTCGCGTTGATTGAGTCTTTCTTCAAGTTTCACAGCCTCTTGGCGTCTGTTTTTGACCTCCTCATCAGCCTCGTCTTTCGCTTTTTGTGCTAATTCCTTGCTTTCCAGCATGGCTTCTTTTTTTATCGTCTTAGCCTCTGCATACGCATCTTCAATGATTTTAACAGCATTTGATTTATTTTTTTGCATTTTTTTGTTGGTATAAAGAATAATTGCTCCGCCACCAATCAAAAGTCCCGCAATTAGACAAACGATTGCTATTACAGATGCGATTGCAGGAGTGACATCTAATAACATTCCTCCCATTTTCGCATTTCTCCTTTATAAAATTTGCGTGGTTTCCCACACAATTCTAGTTTAAACTTTTTTTAGCGTTTTGTCAAACTATTTAATATAAAATTTTAATTATTAAATTACCAGCCAAATATTCCCAAATTTTCGCCTTAAAACTCTAAAAAATATGGCAAAATTTGAAGAAAAAATAGTGGAATTTATAGAAAATTTGGTAAAATTTAAAGAAAATTAGGTTTTGATTTTGATAAGTAATATAAAAAAGACAGAATAAATCTGCCTTACATATTTACATTGTGATAGACCTCTTGAACATCGTCTAAATCTTCGAGTGCGTCTATCATTCTGTTAAATTTACCTACTTGTTCTTCGTTTAAGTCGACATAGTTGTCTGGCACAAGTTCGGTGTCCGCTGAAATTACGGTGTAACCTTTCTTTGTGAGTGCCTCTTCCATTTTGACATGCTCATTTGGCTCTGTGATAACCTGAACAAGGTCGTCGTCTTCAACAACGTCAACAGCACCAGCGTCGAGTGCGTCCATCATAAGAGTGTCGACATCCACAACGCTCGAAACAATAACAATGCCTTTCCTATTAAATAGGTATGAAACGCAGTTTGATGAGCCCAAACTTCCGCCGTGTTTATCAAAGGCGTGACGAACATCGCCTGCTGTTCGGTTTTTATTGTCGGTTAAGCACTCAACGATGACTGCCGAACCGCCCACGCCATAGCCTTCATATGTGATAGCCTCATAGTTAATTCCGCTAAGTTCGCCAGACGCTTTCTTAATAGAACGCTCGATATTATCGTTTGGCATGTTATTTTGTTTCGCCTTTGCGATTATATCACGAAGTTTGCTGTTGGTGTTCGGGTCAGGCCCACCTGCTTTAACGCAAACAGCGATTTCACGACCGATTTTTGTGAATATTTTTCCACGTGCGGCATCGGACTTGCCCTTACGCGCCTGAATATTGTGCCATTTTGAGTGACCTGACATATAAACACCTCCTAAATTAAATTTTCTTTGGCTATTTGATACATGATTATTGACCCACTAACGCCTGCGTTTAGACTTTCGATATTACCTTTCATAGGTATGGAAAGAGAAATTTTGCAAAACTCGGAAATTTCATCGCTGACACCTTGCCCTTCATTTCCAACAACGATGCCCAAATTCTTTTCGAAATTTTTAGCGAAAACATTTTCGCCATTCATGTCGCATTTGGCAAGCAGTAAGTTGTTAGATTTAGCAAAGGTTATAAACTCTTCCTTTGTCATTTCGTAAATTTTTTGATTGAACACCGCGCCCACCGAACTTCGAATGAGTTTGGAATTTGTGATATGCACACAGTCCACACTGAAAACTGCTTCAAAGCCACAGGCAACCGATGTTCGAATAAGCGTTCCCATGTTTCCCGGGTCTTGAAGCGAGTCTAAAACCAAAAAGTTGCCTTTTGGAACGATTAAAGTTTTCTTCTCCATTCTTGCCACACAAATTATCCCTTGCGGAGTGACAGTGTCAGCAAGCATTTCAATGGTTTTTGCATCGGTTTTATAAACTTTGACATCGCCTGCCTCAAAAGGTAGTTTCCCATCCGCTGTCAAAATTAATTCCGCCTTGATAAAAGGAAGAGCATCTTTTATTATTTTGACATTATCCAAAAAAAGCAAAGACTTATCACGTTTTTGCTTTTTTAAGTTTGAAATTAGGTCTTTGCTCGTCCTTTCCATTAAGCCTTCTTTGCTGTTTCAACAAGTTTAGCGAAAGTTTCTGGCTCGCGAACAGCAATATCTGCAAGCACCTTTCTGTTGAGTGCAATGTTTGCTTTCTTAAGTCCAGAGATAAATCTTGAATAAGAGATATCGTTTTGGTGGCAACCAGCGTTTATTCTTGTTATCCAAAGTGCACGGAAATCTCTCTTCTTTTGTTTTCTGCCAATATAAGCATATTGACCAGATTTCATAACCTGCTCACGTGCGGTTCTATAGAGTTTGCTCTTTGCACCAAAATAACCTTTGGCTGATTTTAAGATTTTTCTACGCTTTTTAACTGCGTTCACGCCTCTTTTAATTCTCATGATCTACCTCCATTACTTGCAAAGGAGTGTCTTAATGTTGTTTGCATTCTTTCCTGCAATATAAGACCCCTTTCTAAGTTTTCTCTTGCGATTTTTGTTTTTTACTGTTAAGAAGTGACCTTTGCCAGGTCTTGCATACTTAACCTTTCCTGTTGCAGTGAGTGAAAAACGCTTTTTTGCACCACTGTGTGTTTTTTGCTTAGGCATAACTTTTCTCCTTTTATTTTGTCTTTTTTGGACTGATTACAACAATGACATTTCTTCCAACAATCTCTGGCTTTTTATCGGTTGTTCCAAACTCGCTGAGCGCGGATACAAAGTTTTCAACCACCTCAACGGCATTCTTAGAATAGGCCTGTTCACGACCTTTCATGCGAAGAGAAACCTTGACCTTATCGCCGTCTTGCAATATCTTTTGAGCGTTTTTAAGTTTGAAATTGATGTGATATTGGTCGATACGCATTGTAAGTTGAATTTCCTTAAGTTCCACAATCTTTTGATTTTTTTTGAGTTCCTTTTCACGCTTAATGCTGTCAAAACGATATTTGCCATAGTCCATGATTTTGCAAACAGCAGGATTGGAACTGCCTGACATCAAAACCAAATCAAGTCCCTCATTATCAGCGATTTGCCTTGCTTTCTCAATCGGCATAACCCCGAGTTGCTCGCCATCCGTTCCTATCAAACGAACCTCTTTGGCGGTGATTTGCTCATTAATTAATTGTTCCTTAAAAATTGTCGTAATCTCCTTTAAAAAAAATTTTGGCAGAAAGAATGTTTCCCACCAAAAAATAATAAAATAGTTTATTAAATTTTGTGACCATGTCAAAACAAAATTCGACAGGTGAGAAGGAAACTTCTACTTTCATACGCCGATATTATAGCATATAAAATTTCACCTGTCAACTATTTTGCAAAACTTTTCACAAATTTTGTTATTTTTTTAATATGATTTAATTTAAATAAAGGATTTATGTTTAAATTATAAAAACTATTATTAATAACCAACTATCCTTCAAATTTAGCCCACATTTTCCTTAGCCTCAGTTTGAGGTCTTGCGATGAGCGTTGGCGCCGAGCCTTTTTCCATGAAGTCCTTGGTGATTATAACCTTTTCATAGACTTTTGGGTCTGGCAAATCATACATAAGTTCGGTCATTCTTGTTTCCATGATGGTTCTTATGCCTCTTGCGCCCGTTTTAAGTTCCAAAGCCTTGTTTGCAACATAGGTTATGGCGTCCTTCTCAAACTCAAGTTCAAAGCCATCCATTTTGAAAAGTTCGGTGTATTGCTTAATCAAACTGTTCTTAGGCTCAACTAAAATCTTCTCAAGCGCGCTGACATCGAGATTGTCAAGCCCTGTTATGATTGGAAGTCTGCCAACAAACTCTGGAATAAGACCAAATTTGATTAAGTCATCAGGCTGAACATCTTGCGAGTAGTTGATTTTCGCTCTTTCGGATGAATTTTTAATCTCCGCATTGAAGCCAAGCGCGGAAGATGCCATCCTTTTATATATTATGTCGTCTAAGCCCACAAACGCTCCACCGCAAATGAAGAGAATGTTTGTGGTGTCGATTTGAAGCATCTCTTGATGCGGATGTTTTCTTCCACCTTGTGGCGGAACGGACGCAATCGTGCTTTCAATAATTTTAAGTAACGCCTGTTGCACGCCTTCACCGCCCACATCACGTGTTATTGAACGATTTTCGCTCTTTCTTGAAATCTTATCTATCTCATCGATGTAGATTATGCCACGCTCTGCACGCGAAATGTCATAGTCAGCGTTTTGGATGAGTTTCAAAAGCACATTTTCAACATCCTCGCCGACATATCCTGCCTCAGTGAGCGTTGTGGCATCGGCAACAGCGAACGGAACATCCAAAATTTTTGCCAAAGTTTTAACCAAAAGCGTCTTTCCCGAGCCTGTTGGGCCTATCATTAGGATATTGCTCTTTTCAAGTTCGACGCTGTTTTCGTTTTTCTTTTTCTTGCCGTCAAGTTTTAAGTGATTGTTGTAGTTTATCCTTTTATAGTGATTGAACACGGCAACCGAAAGCACCTTTTTTGCTTGGTCCTGCCCTATCACATAGTTATCAAGTTGTTTTTTAATCTCCTTAGGCGAAGGTATTTCAAGGTCTTTATAGACTTTGATTTTTAAACTATCCTGCTTAATAATATCAAGACAAATTCGAACGCAATCATCGCAGATATACGCCTCACCATTTGGGCTTGCTATCAACTTTTTTGCGCTACTTTGTGGCTTACCACAAAAAGAGCAGTAAACTTCAATATCTTTCATACATCTCCTTTAAAGTTGTTTCTTAGTTTGCCTTTCTTGTCACAAAAATATTATCGATAAGACCATATTCTTTTGCTTCATCTGGAGTCATGTAGTTATCGCGGTCAGTGTCCTTTTCAATTGTTTCAAGCGGTTTGCCTGTGTTCTCGCTTAAAATTTTGTTAAGTTTTGCCTTAATTTTTTGAATATGGCGTGCCTGAATTTCAATATCACTTGCCTGACCTTGAGCACCGCCGAGTGGTTGGTGAATCATTATCTCACTGTTAGGAAGCGCAAATCTCTTGCCCTTTGTTCCACTTGAAAGAAGGAACGCACCCATAGATGCTGCAAGACCGACACAAATTGTGGAGACATCGCACTTGATGTAGTTCATAGTGTCGTAGATTGCCATGCCAGCGCTAACTGAACCGCCCTGGCTATTAATATATATGAAAATATCCTTGTCTGGATTTTTTCCTTCAAGATAGATAAGTTGAGCAATCACAATATTTGCAGTTTCGTCTGTGATTTCGCCCGCCAAAAAGATGATTCTATCTTCAAGTAATCTTGAATAAATATCGTATGACCTTTCGTTTGCTCCTGTTTGGTCAACAACCATTGGTACTAACATAATAAACCTCCTTAATTTTTATATTATCAACCTTTGAATTGCTAAATTTTATAATTCTTCCACAGTGTCAACTTCAACAAGTTTGTTGTTTTCGCAAAGGTAGTTGAACACTTTGTTGACTTTAACCATATGGATGGCTTGAAGTCTTGCATTTTCGTCGGCGTCAGTCGCTTTCATTTTTTCAAGTTGTGCGGTTATCTCTTCTTCATAAGCGGTTATTTTTAACTCGTCGAAGAGTTGCTCGAAGATGTAGTGCATTCTTATTGACCTACTTGCTCTCTCTTCGCACATACTTCTATATTCTTCCACTGGCATCTTAACTGCGTCGAAATACTGTTCCATTGTCATGCCAAAACTCTTCGCTCTATCTTCAATCTCGTGCATCTCTGCGTGAACTTCGCGGTCAACCATGAACTGTGGCGCCTTAACATTGGTGTTTTTGAGAAGATACTCATAGATATCAGATTTGAGTCTTGCGATTGAGCGGTCTTCCTTCATAGATTGAATATGCTCCTGTAGATGTTTTTTATACTCTTCAACGGTTTCATATTCTGTCGCATTAGAAATAAATTTGTCATCGAGAGTTGGAAGAGTTTTCTCTCTTATCTCTTTGATTTTAACATCAAAATATCCGCTCTTGCCTGCTAGATAGTCAACATAGTTTTCTGGAAATTTGATGTCAACCTTAACATCGTCGCCCTTTTTCTTGCCGACGAGTTGCTCTTCAAAGCCTTCAATAAAGGTGTGAGAGCCAAGTTCCAACGGATAGTTTTCCGCTCTTCCGCCTTTAAATGCCTTGCCATCGACATATCCCACAAAGTCGATAACAACTTGGTCGCCATTTTTAGTTTCCCTTTCAACATCGGCGAAAGTGGCGTTATCGTTCAAAAGGTGTTCTATCTCGTGTTCAATGTCCGCGTCAGTGACTTTAGTGGAAAGTTTTTTGAACTCAAGGCCTGTGTATTTGCAAAGTTTAATCTCTGGCATAACCTCAAAATTTAGGTCGAAACTGAGGCCGTTATTGTCCATAACAACATTTGTTATGTTTGGCGCTTGAAGTGGCTCCAACTTTGGATTTTTGGTTAGAAAATCAATAATTTTAGTGTTAGCAATCATTTGAACAGCGTCCTCAAAGAAGATGTCGTCGCCATAGGTTTTTTCAATCACCTTTCTTGGAGCGTGACCTTTTCTAAAACCTGTGATAGAAAATCTGGACTTGTTGTTTTCATAAGCCTCTTGAAGTCTATCCTCCCATTCTTTTTGTGTAACTTTAACGCTAAGTGTTACCATGTCGTCTTTTAAAGTAAATTCATGCATAATTTTTCTCCCTTTATAGTTATTAGATAAAATTAATATATAAATAACATAATTAACCTAATATACAAGCATTATTGTAACACATACAACTTTAAAAAGCAAACATTATGCACAAAAATTTTTAGCGAATTGTGTCTAATTTTGTCTTTTATCATTTTTCGCACACAAAACCTATGAAACAAACAAGTTTCATTTTTGCAATCTCAATCAATAAAAAGTTTCAAATTTATATTTTAAATCTTATATTTTGCCAAAAATTCTTCCTTAAACTCGGCAAAATAGTCGCCCATTATCGCCTTACGTGTGTTTTCGGCAAGTCTAATTAAAAATCTTAGGTTGTGTATGGAGAGAAGTTCCGCGCCCAGCATCTCATCAGCGTTGATAAGATGGCGAATGTAGGCACGCGAATAGTGCTTACAGGTGTAGCAGTCGCAGTCCTCTTCAATCGGAGCAAAATCTTCCTTGAAAGTGGAATTTTTAATCACCATTTTGCCATATTTAGAAAATGCCGTGCCGTTTCTTGCAATACGCGTTGGAAGCACGCAGTCCATCATGTCAATACCGCGCGCAAAACCTTCGATTAGGCAGTCAGGGCTTCCCACGCCCATAAGATATCGTGGCATATTTTGTGGCAAAAGTGGGTTCATAAAGTCGAGGATGTCATACATCACACTCTTCTCTTCGCCCACCGAAAGTCCGCCTATCGCAATACCGCAACGCGCATACGGACGGCAATCTTCAATGCACTTTGCTCTCAAATCTTTGAACATATTGCCTTGCACGATAGGAAAAAGTATATGCTTTCCGCCCTTGTGGTGCTTATAGCATTTCTCTAACCAAATCTTTGTTAAATCTCTCGCTTTTTCCGCTTCTTCTCGCGTTGCGCCCGCCTCGGTGCATTGGTCGAGCGCCATATGGATGTCACTATCCAGCGCCTCCTGAATATCCATGCAAAGTTCTGGCGTCATCAAGAATTTTTCTCCACTTAAATGTGAGCGAAATTCCACGCCATCTTCCGAGACTTTTCGTAAGTCTGAAAGCGAAAAAACCTGAAAACCACCACTGTCTGTAAGTATTGGCTTATCGTAATTCATAAATTTATGAAGCCCACCTGCTTTTCTTATTATCTCATGTCCAGGTCGCAAAAAAAGATGATAGGTGTTCGAGAGTATTATCTGTGCGCCCATCTCGTCTAAATCTTCTCGCCTTAAGCCTTTCACTGTGGCTTGCGTGCCAACAGGCATAAAGACTGGTGTTTTAATATCTCCACGCGGAGTGTGAAATATGCCTGCGCGCGCACCAGTTTTTGGACAAACTTTTTCTATTTCAAAACTAAATTCTTCCATTCTTATTTTTCCTTTTTTTTAAAAAAACAATCTTTTTTAAACTTAAATTATTGAAGTTTTATAAATTGTGTTTTATCTTCTTTAATAAGACAAAAATGCAATATATAGTGTTATGCTTATTGCATACTACACCATATACAGAGTATTATTCAATAAACATTGCATCGCCAAAACTAAAAAATCGATATTTTTCGTTGACGGCGTGGCGATATAGCATAAGCGTTTTGTCTATATCTCCAATAAAGGCAGAAACAAGCATAATGAGAGTCGATTCTGGCAAGTGGAAATTTGTGATAAGCGCATCAACAAATTTAAACTTATA
>CALWEZ010000048.1 GCA_944377455.1 uncultured Clostridia bacterium | reverse complement strand
ACTACAAAAAAGGTCAAATCACTTTCGATAATTTAGAGCGCAACAAATCTCTTGTCAGCGAAGTCGGCGTTAAAGATGACATCTTCAAAGTTATCGGTGTGGCACGCCAGACCGCCAAAGACTATGGCTACCCAACTGTCGCACTGGAACTGCCAGGCGGAAAAGTTGTCACAGGCAAATCCAAAAAAGTCATCACCGCAAGTGGTGCGGTTATCTTGAACGCACTAAGAACGCTTGCAGGTCTTGGCGATGACTACGACATAATCACCGATGACATCCTTCTTCCAATTGTGTCCTATCGCACAAACATCTTAAAATCACATTCCACACTGCTGACCGTGGATGACATTCTTGTGGCACTTTCAATATGCTCAGCCAAAAATGAAAAGGCAAAGAAAGCGCTAGACTGCCTACCACAACTTCACGGATGCGAAGCCCATGCCACCTACATCCTGCCATCCAGCGAAGAGACCACTCTCAAAAAACTCGGCATCAACATCACCTGCGACCCAGTCTTTACTAGCAACAACCTATTTGAGTATTGATAAACTAAGAATAAATAAAAAAGGAGTTGAGATTTTTACATTTCAACTCTTTTTTTTTACAAAATTTAGCACCTTCTTGTCTTTTTTAAAACTTAAATCTCTCGCTTTTTATTAAAATTTAATTTATTCCACCACCGAAATTTGTGCCACATTAAAACCATCGTTTTGTGCAAGTTTATATAGTTCATCATCTTCAAAGTGCATTAGAACCAACTTGTCACATTTTATGTTTTTTAAACTTTGATACTCTATATGAGCATTATAAGATTTCCAACTTGCTTCGCAATATACTTTTTTTATTCGTTGGTCACACACAAGATTTTTTATATTTTCAAAATCATTTGTGTCGCCAGAATAATAATAGTTTCCTTCATTATCACTAAACATAATTCCAAATGACTCTAGCATAGGTGTATGTTTTGTTGAAACCATTTTTATATTGACTTCATCAATCATTAAATTTGATGGCTCAACAAATTCAAAAAATTTTTCTTCTACTCCTAATAAATTCAAAAGGTTTCGCATATGAAGTTCAAATGATTGGGAATTTTTTATTATTTTTGGTTTAATTCCAAGCAAAAAATTTGAATACCAAATCAATGTCCCAATTCCTGCCACATGGTCGGAATGAGTATGAGTAATTGCTAAAATAATATTTTTAACATTATTAAAAACATTTTTTTCTTTTAACTTTAAAGTGGCATCTTCACAACAATCGATCAACAATAAGGAATCCTTATCTTTCAAGTAAGCACAATTCCCTCCAAGATTAATCGCGTAAGCCCCGCCAACACCAATAAATTTTAAATCTATCATATTACTTACTCCTATCAACACTTAACCGACAATAAATTTTTTAGTAAAATTTAGATTTCCTGCATGTCATAATGTTGCTTTTAATTATACATACTTTCTATAATATATATTGTAACATACTTTACTAAATTTGTATATGAAAATTACTAAATTTTAAAAAAGGATGAGATTTTTTTCATCCTTTTTTTATTTTTATTAGAAATATCTAAATTTATTAATAACTATATTGTATTTTTCACCACATTAAATTCTTCGCAAACTATTTTTGTATCATCTTGGAATAATAAACCATGTTTTGATAACTGCTCAGAAAAAAATCGATTATGGATATTTTTCCATGATTTTATAGTTTTATCATCTTCACCTTCTTTATATGCATGTTGTCTTGTAACTTTTTTAAATGGTGTTACATAAATTTTTGTCGTTTGTAGAAGTATTCTTTCAGTTTTATCCCAATTTGTTAAAATGGAAAATCCTTTATTTAGTTTCATGTGCTCTTCATAAATGTATGATGTTGCAGTCTTATCTCCTTTTTTTACTAAATTAAATAATAAATCTGCCGTTTCCTTATCATCAGCAAAACACCAATCTTCAACTTCTTGTTGAAATCTTAGCAGATAACCGTCAGGATCTTGGACTAAAAACTCTAAAACATGATTATTTAAGTCGTTTTCTTGATAATCACTTAATAATAAATCTATAAAGAGTTTTATATTGTTATGTTTTAAAGAATTATAAATAATAGAAATATCTGGTAAAATTATTTGCAAATTTATACCTCTACCAAATGGATATTTCATATCCTCACTAACATTCCAACTCCCTTCCACTCTAGGCAAAATTAATTGTTGCAACATTATTTGGCATTTGCCTAAAACAACCATAGCAAAATCTTCTCTTTCATATTCAATTTTAAATCCTAAAATTTTAGTATAAAACATTTTAGATTTTTCTAAATCACTAACTCTCAATTCAGGTATTAAACAATTAAACTCCATTCTATCACCTTTGATGGTTTTATTATAGCATATAAATATAGATTTCAAAATAAATTTTATATACTTAAACTTATTTTCTCTCCTAATTATTTATAAAATACCACCAAAACTTGGCGCGGAGTTCGCTGTTTTCGCAGTAGATTTGCACCTGGAAGTTTACGGTTCTGTCTTGAATGAAAGAGAGCAACCGCCTTGCAACGCCGTTTGCGCTGTCGAAGATTTTGACATTCGGCTTAATTTCTTTGATTATCTTTTCCACTGCCTTATAGTGCGTGCAACCTAAAACCAGCGCCTTAAAGTCGCCCTGTAAATATTTTTTCAAATATGGAATTATCTTCTCGGATTCATCCAAATGCTCATCAATAAGTGGCGCAAGTTTGTTTAACGCCTTAAACCTTATTTCGCTATCTCGATACTTGCCGATAAGTTTGTTGTTTTTTATTGTCGTTTTTGTGGCGATTAAAAGGATATCCTTCTCTTCAAATTCATTTAGCGCTGGCTTAATTGCAGGCACAGTGCCGATGAAGGTTATGTTTTTATACTTTTTGCGCATCTCATCAATAACCGTGGCGGTTAAGGTGTTGCACGCAAAAATCACAATGTCAAACTTAAAAAAACTGTGTATTTTCTGCATGTTTTTTTCGGTTATTTCAATTAGTTCCGCCTTACTTTTCTCGCCATAAGGCATATTCTCGTGGTCGCAATATAGAAGATAGTTGCAGTAAGGGCAGACCTTCACGCACTCTTTTAAAATATTCAC
>CALWEZ010000047.1 GCA_944377455.1 uncultured Clostridia bacterium | reverse complement strand
GCGCCAAATTTTGATATATAAAGGATAAAAATTTTGCTTAAATAATTTTTAGTTTAATTAAAAGTTTTTGAAATTATAAAAGATAAATAGAAAAAGGCAAATTCAAAAAATCTAATTAAAAAATAGTGAAAAATAAAAATAGTGAAATTGAGAAAATCACTATCTTTATTCATTTTTAAAATCTTAAATGCTAATTTCTTTTGTAATCTATCGCCAATGTATGCAAAGTTTTTACTGCATGCCACAATTCAACTTGATTAGCGCGATAAAAATCTTATATATGTGGCAATCACCTTGTCTGCCATTTCTTTGGTTAAATCTTCGCCGTGCCCACTATGCATAGTTTTGTAAGATAAGGCGGAAATTTTCTTTAAACTTTCCAGCATATCCTGTTTGTTTCCGCCATACAAATCCATTCTGCCGATGCCACGCCCTATAATAGTGTCGCCAACATATAGGTCATCGCCCACCAAAAAGCACATATCGCTCTTGCTGTGCCCGCCGAGTTGAAAATATTTAACTTTCACATTTTGAGCGGAAAATTCTCCGTCACCGTGCAATAAAACAAAATTTGAAAAATCGTCAATCTTCAATTCCATTCCGTCAAAATCGGTGGAATAGTTCTTTTTAGGCTCACGTAGATACTCTTCAATCTTAACACTTGCATATATCTTCACGCCATATTTTTGAGCGTAGTCCATGGCGAAATACGTGTGGTCGAAATGCCCATGAGTGAGAAGAACTCCGCCCACCTTACAACCTGCAAGGCACTTTTCCAACTTTTCAAGGTTTGCGCCCGCATCAACGATTAAAGCATTATCCGTTATAAACACGTTGCTTTCATAAATGTCGCCAACAATACGCATACTTCACCTCTACATAAAATTTTACTCCACCTTACGCCGAAAAGTCAAACAAAATGATAGCAAGAATAATTAAAATTAAACATCCTTTTCGAACTTACACCATCCTCCCGTGCCATTTTATATGTAAAAAATTTGGTCTATTACAAAACCTACAAAATAACACAATATTAACGAAACTTTGTTCTTTTTTGTCACAAAAAGTAATATTATTATCTATGTTAAAGTCGTATAAATCACACTCATTCATAAACGGACTTCGATTTTCCTGTTCGCGCACGCTGAGAGAGAATAGAGGAAAATTTATTTTAACTTTAATCCTTGTGTTAATTGCGATATTTGCTGGAATTTTTGTGGCAATCAAGTATTCCGGCAGTGAAAGTTTATCGCGATTGCAAGAAATCTCATTAGACGATTTTAAAAGTGGATTTGTTGGCTCATCTTCGGCGTTCTTCTCGCGTATGCTATCGCTCTCGGTCAACGCCCTTATCCTTTTTGGCGTTTCCTTTGTGCCAGTGCTGTTCCCGATTGCGGAAATTTTGATTGTCTATCGCGGATACCTTTTCGGACTAAACTTTGCTCTTATCTTCATCCTATACGGCCTTGGTGGAAGTTTGACCGCCATTGTTGTGATTTTACCATGCCAACTTTTAACGCTCTTTGCCCTTATCATGTTCTATCTTATCCTAAGCAAAATCAACGGCAACTGCAAGCGATATGGCAGAACTGAGTGCAACAGGTTTATCTATCTTCTAGTTGGCTTGCTAATTTTACTCATATTAAACCTCGCCGAAACACTTTTATTGTTCCTACTAAACGGCAAAGTAATTTTGGTAATTTAGGTGCTATTAGCCCTTTTATATTTTTAATAAAACTAAATTATATAGCAAAAATTATTAAAAATCAAAAATTAACATAAAACAAAATATGGTGTAGTATGTTTGCATATCACACCATATCTTGTTGCGTAATACTATATATTATATTTATATATGTGGATTAAAAATTTGATATCTAAAAATGTATTTATATTAATAATACATATTCTTATACGATGACTTGCTTATCTTTCCGCCTCTACCACCGCCACCACGGCGTCTAACCACAACAATGATAATAATGATAACTGCAATTAGAACAAGTCCGCCTAAAACGGAACCGACAATTATCCAAATCATCGTCCAGTCAGTTGTGTCGTTATATTCAGTTTCAAAAGTCAAGTTTAATTGGTCGTTAAAACTTGGGTCATTAAGTTGAGTTAAATCCAACTGAAATTGAAAATACAAAGGATTTGAGCCGTCATCAACGCGTTCGCAAAAACCTGTGAAGGTGTTGAATTGCGCTAGGAATCTTTGAGCGTCAAAGGTGTAGTTATCTTTTAAGTAGACCTCAAGTTTCACATTCGATTGCTTTCTAACAGAGATTGAGCCTATTTCTGTTATAGCGTTTTCGTTTGTGGAGATAACTATTCGCTCCACGCCCTCGTTAAAATCAAAGTTCAGTGAGCAAGAGTTGTCGACATATTTTGCATAGACAACAAAATTTTCAGTTAGTGCAAAGTTGCCTTGCCCAAATGTCACATTAAGGTCGCTGTTTGAATAATCACTTGTTTCGTTTAATGCAAGGTCGGAACCATCATCATTTCCACCCTCCAAATACCAACCTCTAAACTCGTAAATAGAGCGCGTGTTAGCATTTGTGGCAACTGTGTAGGAATTGTTGTAGGTTATGTCGTTGATTGTGTAACTTGGAGAGGTCTGATTGCCACCTGTTTTGTTATAGACATAGCACTCAGTTTTTGCAAATTCATCAACTAAGTTGTCGTTTTTATCAAAAAGTCGATATTCAAAAATGCCGACAAACTTGTTTGCTTCGATGTTGAGTTGATATAGCCCTGTGTAGTTATTTGTGATGCCATTTATTATTATGGTGTAAATATCCTCGTCATTCACAGGTCTTGACGACATGGAAATTCTTTCAAAATTCCTTACATTATTTAAACGATACTCGTTGCCACTCTCACTAAAAGATGCAACCGTTCTTGTCTCGCCACTTCGCAAGGTTAGGTTTGAAAGGCTGTAGTATTGCCCTATAAGTTCGCTCACGTTTGCATTAAACTTAAAATTGATTTCCACCGTGTCGTTGTATCCGCTTCTAATTTCTAGCTCATTGTCAGTGGCATTGTCTCCGTTTTCGTCTAAAAGAATGATGATGTTTTCATCTAGACTGACACTACTGGTTGCCACTCTCACTAGAAACTCGTCTTGAAACGCTTGTAAAGAGATGTTATTGCCCTCGATAATGAAGGTGTTGTCAAAGTCCCAATGGTCGCCATAAAGTCCGTTCCAAGATTTTGATGTGAAATAGTCTCTTGCGTCTAAATGATTTTCTGCGTCTAAATGAGTTGTTATCGTGTCGCTGACAGATGTTATGGTGCTGTTTGAAGAATAGTTCGTTGAATCGCCAAAAGCACTTAAAGAGGAATTGTAATAGATGTATGAAATGTTGTTCCTAGTTGGAGTAGGCAAAGTGATGTAACCGCCCACCGCTCCGCTGTAGACAATGTTTGAAGAAGCATTTGAAACGCTGATGGTCGGCTCAACAACGCAGTTTATCACCTTGCTGTTGCCCTGACTTATCGTGCCGAAAATGCCACCAACATAGGTTGTACCCGCAAAATTTTCGCTTATCTCAATATCAAAAAATGGCATACTCACAACAAACATCACAGACGAATTTGTTATCGCTCCCGCAATGCCACCGAACTTTGCGTCGCGTCTAAATATGCTGGACAAAGAGAAAGACATGGCATTTTCTTGAACGCTGTTATTCAGTCTAAAAAATGAGTTTTTAATCGTCGAGTTTTTAAGTTCGCCCACCATACCCCCAGCGTTGATGGTTTTTATTCCGCGATTATTTTCATTAATACTTGAATTGTTAACACTTTGGTCTATGTAATTTAAAGTGGAATTTATCGAAACATTTTCAATACTCGTTCCGTTTTCAGCGCTACCCACAAGCACGCCTATATCTAACACATTAGGAGAATTTGCCACAGTGACCGCAGTTGTTCCTGATATTTCCAAATCGAAAATTGACGCATTTGCCGTTACTCCAAAAAGCCCTATATATGCTGGCACACTACTATCTTCTGTGTTTGAAAAATCAAATGTTAGATTGCTTATTGTGTGACCATTTCCGTCAAATGTGCCAGAAAATGGATTTGCCTCTGTTCCTATCGTGCCATTTAAAGTGTAACCGCTCATATCAATGTCCGCATTTAGAAGCACCACGCTTTCATCATTATCGGAGACATCGTAGTCATTTATAAAATCTTGTAGTTCTTGCGCTGTTTTAATCACAACATTAGCATCATCGACAGTTATCTCGGCATGAGTGCTAAAAATATTTGGCAAAGAAAAAAGGAATATTCCACAAATTGTGAGAAAAGTTATAATCGACAAAATAGAAATTTTTAAATTTTTTTTCATTATCCCCTCTCTTTATCGTGACATATGGCGTTTAAAGTTAGTATAGATATAATTTGAATTAAAATGTATTAATAAATATTAAAAAATTGCCTAAATGCTAGTTACAATATATTAATAGCACATTTTGGCATATTTTTCCAAATAATTTACTAAAATATCTTTTTTCCTAATAAAAAAACATCTTTGAAAATTCAAAGATGTTCAATTTTTATTCTTTAACATACTCAACTTCGTCGTTAGTGTAGATTATGAAAGTGCCTTTAGTGGAACCTGACGAGGAGTTAATATTAAGTGGATTTCTGTCCGCCTCATGAGTGCCGATGTTGACTGTTATTCTGTCAGTATCGTTTGGCAATACCTCTCTTGTTTCGTTGTCATAAACAGTTGATGTGAAACCTGTTTCATCCACAACATTCATGGTGATTTTTCCACTGTCGGTGGTGATTGTCATGTTTCGAGCGGTTGAGCCAAGAAAGTTCAAAGTGATATCTCCACTTGTTGTCACTATGCTGTCAGTGAGCCTTGATGTGCTGTCAGAAATTCCTATCGTCAAGTTTGCTCTTTCTGACACAACCTCAATCACGCCTGACATTTCGCCGATATTGTAACTGCCGTCTATATCCGTCAAGGATAATCTGCCGTTGAGATGCTCAACTGTGACATTTGGAGTGGAAGAATGAGAAGATGACATAACAAGATTGCCATTCAAAGTTCCTATCCTAATGTTTGGCGACAAAAGTCTATCTTCCGACGGCGTGTAGGAAAGTTCTGTTGTTGTCACAGTGTCGAAATAATAGTTACCTTCAACTGAATTTAAGTTGATTCGGTTCACGTCCATTTCGCCTATCGTCATATTACCATTTTCGTTTGTTAAGTTAAGTGTGCCGTTACCAATCCTAATTAAATCAAAGTCCATAAGCCCTGTGTCGGTCGTTAAGTTGACAGTTCCAGAGTTCATGATAATTCCCCTGCCGTTCAAGTTACTTCCGCCGTCAAGAGCAACATTGTAACCATCGGTTGTTATCTCGCCACTGCCAGTTTCCAGTGTCAGAGCGCTGATATTGTCAAAACTTAAATTTCTTGAAAGAAAGATGTCCCCACTTGTCGTCTCAACTGTGAGATTGCCTGGCTCTATCTCATACGCCCTTGAATTACTTGTGCCAAGGTAGACATTTCCGCTTGTGGTTTGAATATCGAAAGTTATATCTTGAAAGTTGCCGTCAAACGCCACGCTTCCATCAAAATATCTTGCCTCAATGTTGATTGTGATTGATATATTATTAGAAAGGTAGAGAAAACCAACTGGCTCTTGAACGCTTATTCTTAAAGTCGAGCCATCAAGAAGAACGGAATATTCATATGGTCTTGCCTGACCTGCTGTGGCAAAGCCAGACGCCTCGTTTGTTATCTGCACGCAATTTTCGTGGATATCCTCGCTCACTTGCACATACACATCGGCATATGAGCAGTCCACAACGATGTTGTCGACATTTCCATTACTCGACCAAAAATTTATCGGCGTCTCTGTCTCGTCAGTTGTGGTTTTAAGTTGAACGGTCTCTCCGCCTGTGAAATATTGAAGTCCGATTATCGTCTTTCCAGGATTAAAGAAAAGAACAACCAGTATTATCAAAAACACTGCAATGACCAACAGCACCAAAAGTCCAAAGTAGAAGAAAAAGCCTTTTCTTATTCCGCCTTGCGCCATACTCCCTCCTTGTGATTTTACTTGTATAAACTATAGTTGTTAAATCTATTATAGATTTATTTTATCAATAAAATAACAACTTGTCAATAGAATTAGTCCAAAACCGCCTTAATTCTTCTAATTCCAGCAGACGAACTTTCCTCCTTCACAATTTTAAAGTGATGTAAGTCTTTGGTGTTTTTCGCATGTGGCCCACCGCAAATCTCCTTTGAGATGTCACCTATCGTATAGACCTTGACCTTTTCGCCATACTTACTTTCAAAAACGCCCACCGCGCCACTTTTCTTTGCGTCGTCTAATGTCATCTCTTCATAAGTTACAGGCATTTCCTTTTTAATCGCATCATTGACAAAATCTTCAAGCGTCTTTAATTCTTCTGGCATCAATTTATGGTCAACATTAAAGTCTAGCCTCATACGCTCTGGCGTGATGTTAGAGCCCTTTTGCATAACTGAAGGACCAAACATCTTTCTAAGCCCTGCCATAAGTAAGTGCGTTGCGGTGTGAAGATGCGCGCTCGCGTCCGAAGTGTCTGCAAGTCCACCCTTAAAGGTGCCAGCGGACGCCGACCTACTCTTCTCCTGATGCTCTTGAAACGCCTTTTTATAGCCCTCTTCGTCAACATCATAGCCTATTTCTTTTGCAAGTTCCTTTGTGAGTTCGAATGGAAAACCGAAGGTGTCGTAAAGCCTAAAACAAGCCTTGCCAGAGATGATGTTTGGCACAATCTCGCCGTTTTTCGAGGCAAACTCCTTGTGTTTTTCAATGCCAGCAATCACCTTATCAAACTCCTTATGCCCTTCTTCGATTGCCTTAGAGAATTTTTCCACTTCCTTATCAAGTTCTGTCTTAACAAACTCACGATTTCGCTTGATGTCGGCGTAATCTTCGCCGTGTCTGTCCACATATATGTCGATAATATCGTTAAAATACTTTGTGTCAAGTGCGATATTTCTTGCGCAGTTGACAGCGCGTCGTATTAATCTTCTTAAAATGTAGCCCTGTCCGACATTGCTTGGCACAACTCCCCTTTCGTCGCCTAGGATAAAGAGAGCCGAACGCAAGTGGTCAGCGATAATTCGGTAAGAACGCTTTGACTTTTCACTATCAAGATAAGGGACTTTGGCGTGAGAAGAGATAAAGTCGATTGCCTTTTTCAAAACTCCGCAGTCATAGACCGATTTAAGTCCATTGATAACAACCACCGTGCGCTCCAAGCCCATACCTGTGTCGATGTTAGGCTTGGCAAGCGGTTTCACAGGGGAGCCCTCTTTTTCCACCACATATTGCATGAAAACATCGTTCCAAATTTCCAAATATTTTCCGCAGTCGCACGCTGGAGAGCAATCTTCACTGCATTTTTCCTTGCCAGTGTCCAAAAACATCTCAGTGTCTGGTCCACATGGACCAACTCCGCCACCGAGTGCCCACCAGTTGTGAGTTTTGTCGAGATAATAGACATGTTCAATTCCGCATTCCTTCCAAACATCGTGCGCAAAAGTGTCACGCGGAGCAAGTTCGTCGCCAGCAAAGACGGTGGTGGCAAGACGCTTTTTGTCTATTCCTAAATACTTAGGACTGGTCAAAAACTCATAGGAATATTCAATCATCTTTTTCTTATCGCACTCGCCCAAAAACCAGTTGCCAAGCATTTCAAAAAAGGTAAGGTGGCTGTCATCGCCAACGTCGTCAATGTCGGTTGTGCGAATACACCTTTGAATGTTGCAAATCATGTTACCCTTTGGATGCTTTTCGCCAAGTAGGTATGGCACAAGCGGATGCATACCTGCCGTTGTGAAAAGCACGGTCGGATCATTTTCTGGTATTATAGAATAACTGTCAATGCGCTTAAAACCCTTGCTTTCAAAAAATTCAAACCATTTATTCTTTATCTCAACATCGGTTATCATATATTTCTCCTAAAATTAAGTTGTTAATTCTTTTTTGTGTTATCTGCCACTTTTTTTGTGTGCTTATCAGTGTGTGTTCTCTGCCACGCGGGCACAAGTTTTGGTGCGCGGAAAATTTGTTATCACACCAAGTTTCTTCGCCCACGCGCACCAAAAGGCTCGCCTTCGGCGAGCGCAAGCGCTTTCGCGCTTGCCTTGTGCCCGCCCACTATTCTGCGCCGATGGCCTTACGCACTCTTTTAAGCACCTTTCGTGCCACCACGCGTGCCTTTTCTGCGCCCTCATCAAGTATCGCGTCGACCTCTTTTTTGTGCGCCATATAGTAGTTAAACTTCTCTCTCATCGGCGAGATGTATCTATTTGCCACTTCAAAAAGTTGCTTTTTCGCGTCACCCCAGCCTAGTCCTTTCAACAAATCTTCTTCAAATTCCTTCGCCTTACTTTCGCTTACAAAAAGTTTGTAAAGTTTGTTGACAGTGCAGTCGGCGTCCTTTGGTTCGCCTGGCAGACGGCTGTCGGTCACCACACGGAAAATCGCCTTTTTAAGTTCGTTCTCGTCGCCGAAAAGTCTGATGGTGTTGTTGTAACTTTTGCTCATCTTTCGTCCATCAAGTCCAACAAGCGTGTTGTTGTTTTTGTCGATATACTCCATCGGCTCTTTAAGAGTTTCGCCATATTTTATGTTAAAGTTATGCGCAATATCGCGCGCAATCTCGATATGTTGTTTTTGGTCAAGTCCAACTGGCACATAATCGGCATCAAAAAGCATGATGTCCGCGCTCATCAAAATTGGATAGTTATATAGCCCCATATTGACCTTATCGTCTCTGTCAAGCCCATTCGCTTCATTTTTCTCAACAAGCGCCTTATACGCGTGTGCCCTGTTCATCAAGCCCTTTGGCGTGACGTTGCAAAGTATCCAGTTAAGTTCAAAGTCCTCTTTAATGTCAGATTGACGATAGAAAACCACTTTCTTTGGGTCAAGTCCGCACGCAAGCCACGTGCAAGCGATATTATAAAAATACTCCTTCATCTCCGCCTTGCTGTTAAGCGTGGTCAGTGCATGATAGTCAGCAATAAAGTAGAAGCATTCGTAGTCTTCACGCTTACTTAGTTCAATCGCAGGCTTAATCGCTCCAAAATAGTTTCCAATATGTGCATAACCTGTTGGCTTTATGCCAGTTAAAACTCGTTTCATAAACTACTCCATAGGTAATTTTAGCACTGAAAACTAAGTAATGTCAAGCAAATCACTTTAAACTTTCCATGATATTAATAACTAATTCCTGATTTTCCTTGGAAAGATTGCGAAATTTTCTAATAAACTTTTTATCGTCCTCAAACTTGCTAGGGTCGTACGAAAAAAATTCTTCCTTCGTAACATTTAAAATATCAAGTATATCAAATAAAACATCCACAGGCAAATTTATTCCACCTGCCTCAAACTTGGTCATATATCCTGGCGATTTTCCCATTCTGAGCGATAAATCACGTGCGCTCAACTTTGCTCGCACCCTAAAATATCCCAAACGATTAATCAAAAACTTGCGATTTTCACTAAGTTCGTTTTTCATAATCCTCTCTTATAAAGAATTTTACATAAAAAAGTCGAAAAAATAACTACTCATATTATCTAAAAACACTTTACGTTCTGCATCTTTATGTTGTAATATATACTATGAGTATATTTCACTACTAATATTCTATATAAAAGGTTTTAAGGTAAAGATATGAAAAGATTGGTCAAAAATAGAAGTTGCCTTGTGCTTCTTAATAGCGAGATAACACAAAAACGCAAACTAAGGCAGATTTTAAATGAACTATTTGAAAAAAGTTATAAATATTTTTATTTTGTAAATCCTAGCCTCGCCTCAATCTCGGCAAGTAAAACGATTAAAGCGGAAAAAGGTAACGTCAAATGCTTTTGCGCCTACTATTATAAAAACAATTTAAATATTTTGGACTTTGACCTACTTTTGCCGATTGCGGACGAAAACATCAACGATAAAATCGCATGGGCGTTAAAAGGTTGCGACGCCGTTATAACCGATTACGAATATTTTGATAGCAACCTAAAAAACAAATTTTCTTTTGAGTTACATAAAATTTAATTTTGTTGACTTTTGCGTTTTTATATTATATGATATTAATATCAAGTATTTGGTAGTAATACACAAATACCCATCGACAAGCAACACATTTTGTCGTTGCCAACTAACGAGGACAGTTATTGTCCTTGTTTTTTATTTATAAATAGATTTTGTTTTAAAGTGATATTATTCTCATTAGTTATCCAACACCACTTCGCCGTTAAGCCACGCTTTAAAGAAGCCTTCAAGGTTGGTTTTTGCATTTTTAGAAAAACTTTCAATTAAATCTTCGCCCGTTGCAATTTTGTATTCATATTCATCAAAATAGTTTTCAAGGCACTTAAAAAACTTATTGTCGCCGAGTGTCTTTCTTATGCTGTCGAACATCAAAACGCCCTTTGTGTAGACGCAGTTGACATATTCTGGCTCGGTGTTAAATTCGTCTAAATTTCTGTTCATACTCTCGTCCACATCGCCGAGAATATCCTTATACACGCTGATAAAAAGTTGATAACTTCGAAGCGCACCTGCAACTAAATCGTCATAACTTATGCCATACTGCTCGTTCCTTTCAAAAAAGAGTGCAGTGGAATATTCCGTCAAACTCTCGTCAAGCCACGCTTCTGCATACTCATTGTTGCCAACAAGCGAATACCACCACTGATGCGCAAGTTCATGCACGATAACATACTTGTATGTCTCCGCGTCCGCCACATCGTCGGAAATAAACACCAAGTTTGGATATTCCATTCCGCCAAAGCAGAAGTTGGTTTTGGCAACATTTATCGTCTTATATGGATACTTGCTAAAAAGTTCTTGAAAGGTGGTCATCGCATCGCACGCCACTTTTAAATTCTCTTCAAAGTTATCTTCGTCATAGTAATAATAATTGACTGTCATATCGCCTACCACACTTGAAACCTTTTGAAACTTAGTGGACAGCGTGAAGGCAAAATCGCGCACCTTATTTGCCTCAATCTCAACCACCTTATTCTCACCACTTTCACTTTCGCTTAAAACATCGCCACTACTTGCCAGCACGAAATCTTTACCAAACGTCAAAGTGACATCATAGTTTGCGGTTTCGCTATAAAACGGGTCGCCGTTCGTGGCAAAATCGTTCTCCACAAAACCGTTTTCATAGACGCATAGAATAGGATAGAAATTGCCGAAATTCACTGTGTTATCGCCATAGCCAAGCCTATGGTTGATGTTGGCAAGGTTGACAGTGAAATCTATATCCACACAAACCTTTTCATTTGGATAAATTTCCTTTAAAAGTGTGACGGTCAAAATATTTCCTTCGTCGCTGATATTAAAAGTTAAGTTTTCATTGCCACTTTTCACACTTTCAATCTCGATATTGCCATAACTTTCCTCGCCAGACGGATACGCGCGCTCAAAATAACTTGTGCTGACCGCCTCCTTGCCCTCGTCAAAGGAATTAGGATAGAGAAAAAACTTAAGTTCGCTTAAGGAATTGTCATATTTATTATAAAACTCCACACTCTCCGTGCCGTCTAGCGTGTGACTTATCTCGTCATATTCGCAAGAAAGAGTGTAAGTGTTATATTTTTCTTCACTTTTACCAGTGCAACCTGCGATAAAAAAAGGAAGCGAAAATATCAAAACAAATAACAGCGAAAACTTCTTCATGCCATATTTTATTATAAATTTTGCCAAAAAATAACGAAAAAGTTGTAAAAAGTCTTAAACTTGTGCTACAATCAAAGGGCAAAGGAGCGAAAAAATGGCATTTTGTAGGTTATCAGTGGACGCGGTCGCAAATAACAGCACCAGCGTTGACAATATTTTCATAAATAACTATCTTCCATACGCAAGCGAAGAGTGTGTGAAGGTCTATCTTTATGGACTATACAAGTGCCAAGACGCTAGTGCTAAGGATAACACCCTAGAAAATTTCGCCAATGAACTTAAAATGAGCAGAGAGGAAGTGGAGAGTTGTTTCTATTATTGGCAGGAACAAGGGCTTGTGCAAATCTTAGAGGTCATCCCTTTTGAAGTTAGGTATCTTCCAATCACCAACGCGCTCAACGGCATAAAGAAATATAACACCAAAAAATACGCCACTTTCAACACGCAGGCACAGGAAATTATCGCTGGCAGAATGATAACGCCGAAGGAATATGAGGAATATTATAACATCATTGAAAACTACCACATGGAGAAAGAAGCGCTCATCATGGTGATAAAATATTGCGTGGATGCAAAGCACGACGAAAAACTCGGCTATTCCTACATAGTGACTGTGGCGAAAGACTGGGCAAATCGCGGAATATTGACCGCCAAGCAGATTGAAAACCAAATTTTGCAGTTTGAAACCTTAAACACAGGGCTTGAATATGTGTTGAAAACCTTGAAACTCAAACGCCTTCCAACCGTCAGTGAACGCACGCTCTATAAAACTTGGAAGGAACTTGGCTTTGACGATGAAACGATTTTGTATGTTGCCAAAAGCCTTAAAAAGTCAAGTTTTGAGTATCTCGACGCGCTTCTCAAAAAATACTTCTCCTTAAAACTCTTGACAAAGGATGAAATTGAGAATTTTGAAAGCGAAAAGAAGGAATCCACCTTAATCGCAAAGAAAATCACCACAAATCTAGGTCTATATTACGAAAATTTGGAGCCTGTGGTTGAGAACTATGTCTATAAATGGTTCAATCTAGGCTTCTCGGTGGAGATGCTGGAAAGCGTGGCAAACTACTGCTTCAAAACAAATGTGCGCACATTAGATGGCATGGATAAAGTGCTTAATAAGTTCCACAAGTTAGGCATACTCAGCATGACAAGTTTAAATGAGTATTTTAAAGGCGTGCTTGCTGTCGACAAGAAGATTAAGGAAATTTTGGAAAATATTGGGCTCAGCCGAAATGTCAACCAGTTTGACCGCGATAAATACAAAATTTGGACGGAAAACTGGCTAATTCCTGACGACGTCATCGACTACGCCTGCACTTTGGCGCTTGGCAAAGAACAGCCGATGCAATATCTCAACATGACACTCTCCGCCTTTCACGATAAGAACATCAAAACGGTGGAAGATGCGAAAAACTCTGGGCAAATTGTCGCTGGAAATAAGTCGAAAAAACTCAGTAACCGCCATAACTACACTCGCGAAGAGATGAACGCGCTCTTCCAGTCGATAGATGAAATTGAGGTGTGATATGAAAAGAGAGATAATACTACAAGCGGAAAACACCATTGCCACCCGCCACCAAAAACTAAATGAAGAATACGAAAAAGAAAAGAGTTTGTTAAGCGAAAACGAAGTGTATGCGAAGTTAAATTCCGCTCTTCACAAAGAGATGATTGAAAACGCTAGGCGTGAAGTTTATGGCGAAAGGATAGACAGAAAAAAGGAAAACAAGTTAAAGACCAATTTAAATAACTTTTTGAAAGAGCATAATATCACGCTTGCGGAAAAATTTAACTGCTCTAAATGTAAAGATAGTGGATATATCAACGGACAGATGTGCTCCTGCCTCAAAAAAGAGATATCAAATATCCTTCTTGAAGAGAGTAATTTTGGAAAACTCGTGTCGTTCGAAAGTGCGAAACAAACTGCACCTAAGGAATTCCAAAAACTCTATGACAAAATGAAAGAGTGGTGCCATAGCGACTTTAAGAAGAATTTAATCTTCATATCTGGTAAAGCAGGCGTTGGAAAAACCTATCTTACCACCGCCATAGCAAATGAGTTAATAGAGGAAGGCAAAATTGTCAAACTTGTCACCGCCTTTCAAATGAGCCGAGATTTTAAGGAATATCGTTTTAAATATAACGAAGAACTTTTAGATAGGTATTTGTCTTGCGAATTTCTCTTCATCGACGACCTTGGCACCGAAACACTTTATAAGGACATCACAATCGACCTTTTATTTCATGTCATCAACGAAAGAAGAATACGAAAACTCTGCACAATCATCACCTCCAACCTCACACTTGACGAAATCTACGACCGCTATGACGAACGAATTTTCTCAAGAATAGTCGACCGCGACAAGTCGATAACCATCAACCTAGTCGGCAAAGATTTAAGAATAAATAAAAGATAAATTTAATGTCTTATTAAATAAAAATCTAGCATAAAATTTGCTAGATTTTAATTTTTTCTCATTTAAATTTTTCAAACAACAAAATAAATTTACACAAAATATAGTGTATTACGCAATGCATACTACACTATATTTTTGGTTTTGTGTTAAATCTTTATATCACAAACTTATTCCGCGCTTGCCTTTGCAATTCGCTCTTCGCTAAGTTTGAAATATTTTTGATATGCCTTTTTGCAATATTTTTTATGCTTATCTTCGCTTGTGTCGCCAGGGTTGTTGAAATTGTAAACGCCGTTTACCTTCCACTTGTTGAAGAAGCCGATTTTGATGGCGTTCTTTTGGCAAAGGAAGGAACAACGCATGCACATTATGCAATTCTTTCCAAAATGTAGACCCCCATCTTTTACTGTGATGTTCTTCGTCGGACAGATATTTACGCAACAATTGCAATTAATACACTCTGGCAAAACCTTATAGTGTTTGCCATTAAATTTTCCACCCCAATGCTCAATGCGGAAGATGTATGCCAAAAACCTTCCCATAAACACCTTTTTGAGTTTAGCAGGCTTTTTCTCTAACAACTCTTTAACATCAAGTGGAATGATTTTCTTCGCTGTTTCCCACATGCGATAAGCCATTCGGTCAGTGTGACGAAAGATAATGTTGTATGGCATCACATAGTGATATTCATACTTCACAATCATATTCTTTTTCTTTAAAAGGCTGGTAAGTTTAATTGAAGAGATGTTATTTAGTTTCAATGGCTCGCCAGAGGTGTTGATGATAAAAACATCCTTTTTGTTTTCAAGTTTTTTCAGTTTTTTAACAAAACTTAAGATAATTTCAGGTGCGTTAAAGGCGTGAACAGGATAGCCGAAACCAATCAAATCAAAGTCCTCAATGTTTAAATTAAACTCGTGCTCCACGCGTTGTAAGGTAACATCGTTTCCATTTTCTTTTAAACACTCAGCAAATTTATCAACCACACGCTTGGTGTTGCCAGTACCAGAAAAGTAGCAAATTAAAATTTTCATTATTTCCCCTCAGTTTTCATATGTGCGTTAAATTCGTCATCATAATAATAGAAATGATTTTCCTTCTCGTCGTGAGAATCATGCCAAATCTGTGCAAAAATTTTATCTTTTTTCGCCAGCCTATCAAAATCCCAAACATTCTTTTTGTAGGTTGGATTGAACCAGTGTCCGCAATAGAGCACCGTGTAAGCATTTGCCGAAAAAGTTTCGCCGTCCTGCGTTTTCCAATTTAGTTTTTCGTATAGATTTCCGCCATATTTTTTCGAGACAAGTTCTCCACCATGCATCTTTGCCACATTTTGCAAATCTTTAAGTGTCACATTGTCCTTATCAATATCAAAGCCATAGTCGATAAGTTTGGCGTTCTTTATATCATGTAGTTTCGCATAAACAATAGCGTTCCCCTCTTCATCTTTATTTTCTATTAGTAGAGGAAAATCTTTCCATTTTTTAGGCATAGCAAGGTATCTTCCCACGCTTCCAAAGTACGCAGTGAGGCGCGCATTGTCCTTATGGTCAAACCAATATTTAGGCGCATTTGAGTCCTTGCGTAACTTGTCAATCACAAACTTCCTGATAAAATACTTCGGCACAACCCTGCCTGTCTGAAAGATTTTGTGAGTTTTTTTAACCTCTTTCCAATACTCACGCGTATCTTGATGTTGATAGTCGAACATCTTATTTAAAACATCGCTATCATAGAACCACATTCCATGAAAATTGCGAAGAGAGTTGTAGTATGGCTTAAAGAAATCTTTGCACGTGCCACCGATGATTTTAAAACCGTCGTTCAGTGTGTCATAGCCAGTTATGCGATTTTCTGCGCCACCACCAATGTTGAAACACTTTCGCCAAAACTTGTCGCCAAGGTCAGCTTGCATGTCCTGTTTTAAGATGTTCGCTACAAGCACTCCGCTATCATGTGCAGTCACCCATTCAAGAGGCGCATTGAAGCAGGTGTGGAACATCAGCCCGTCACTCATATTGTCCGACAGCATATTTTTATGTAACACCGCGGTTTCACGAAGCACCGCCCACTTTTCAATCTTACTTTCCAAAACTCTAAACTCGCCACGCAGTTTGGTTGCCGAATATATGTCGAACGGACTGACAAGTAGTGGGTCACCAATTCTGCCATAAGGATGACGGCTATTTCTATTGCCATAAAGTGCAACCGTTGAAAAATGAATCAGTTTTGGTTGCTTCTTTTGAGATTCAATAACACTGACCAAATTGTCAACACCTATCTCATTGCACTCCACCGCCTTGCGTGGAAACTTGTCGCTATGTGGCGGAATAACTGCCGCCAAGTTCACAACATAGTCTACTCCCTCCACAAGTTTTTTGCAAATCGCTTTGTCGCCAATATTTCCTAAAATCACTTCCCAATTATCAGTCTTGCCCTTATATTCCTTTTGTAACTTTTTTATTCTCTTATCATCAGGAAGCACCAAAAGTTTAATCTTTTCCACTCCCTTTAATTTCATAACTTCGCTTAAAACCTCTTGCCCAACATTGCCAGTTATTCCTGTAAAAGCAATTTTCATAAATTTCCTCCGCTTTTTTAAGTTTATCACAAATGAAAAAATTTACCAAATAAAAAAAGAAGAATTTAAAAATTTTTAACTAATTAAATTCTTCATAAAGATTTTTGAAAACATAAATGCGCAATTAAACAAAATTGATTTCAAATATATTTTAAAATCTCTTTAAATTCAGTGTAGCCACTTTCGGCGTTTATATGACTTGCGCCCTTT
>CALWEZ010000046.1 GCA_944377455.1 uncultured Clostridia bacterium | reverse complement strand
TTTCAGCTATCGTTGGACATTGTTTTCCTGTTTATTATAAATTTAAAGGTGGTAAAGGCGTGGCTTGCACCTTCGGACTTTTTACTTTCAATCCAAATTTTTATTGGATGAGCCTGATAGCTTTTGTGGTCTGCTTTTTACTTATGCTTTTTGTCATCAAATACGGCTCGGTCATTTCCTTTATCTACATTCTTTCCATGGCAATAACCTCAACCACGCTTTTCTCCGTTTGGAATGTGCCACATCTTGTGCCGATACTTGTGATAATTTGGTGTATTGTCGTTTTAATTTTCTCACTACATCATAAGAATATCGCAAGGCTCTTCACTGGCAAAGAGAATAAGGTTGACCTTATGAGTAAAATTTGCAAGAAAAAGACCGCCGTTGTTATGGAACAGGGCGAGGATAAAGGCGAAGAGATTGTGGTTGAAGAAGATTCTAATAAAACGGAAAATGAAAGCAAAGATAACTAATTTGCTAATAATCTTATAAAGAGTTTATAATCATTATATAAGGGAAAGGCGAAAATGACAAAGGAAGAGTTCATTAGGTATGTTAAAGAGAATTACGGCGTCACACCAGACAATCCATTCAAGGATTTCGAGACTATGATTTTTCGCCATAAACATAACCGAAAGTGGTTTGCTGCCATATTGCAGGTATCAAGTGACAAGATTAGTGGGTATAAAAATAACGGCAATGTAAAAAGTTTGGACATCTTAGACCTCAAAACCGACCCGCTAATTAGAGGAGATATGTTGAAGAAAAAAGGCGTCTATGTTGCCTATCACATGAACAAAGTCCACTGGTTGACCATAAACCTTGAAGAGATTGCCACGAACGACCTAGAATTTTTGCTCGATTTAAGTTATAACCTGACAAAGTAAAAAATATCAATTTTAAAAACACAAAAAATGTTATCTATTAGAGGATAGCATTTTTTATTCAAATTTTGTATAAGCCATATGTTTAATTATGTTCTATTAGCCTTAAATTTTGCATATTTTTATTATGTGCATGGAGGTTATATGGAAAAATATCAGATATATGAAGATATTAAAACTCGCACCAATGGTGATATATATATCGGCGTGGTGGGACCAGTAAGAGTTGGCAAGTCCACTTTCATCTCTGAATTTATGAAGAAACTTGTCATCCCTAATATCGAAAATGAAAACAGCAAAAAACGCACGATTGATGAACTTCCGCAGAGTGCTGACGGCAAAACTATCATGACAACACAGCCACGCTTTGTGCCTAATGAGGCTGTTAAGATTGCGGTTGCGGATAAGATAAATTTGAAGGTCAGAATGATAGATTGCGTCGGCTATCTCGTTGCGGGCGCGATGGGAGTTGAAGAAAATAACAAGCCACGTCTTGTTAAGACGCCATGGTCGAAAGAGGAAATGCCTTTTGAAGAGGCGGCGGAGTTCGGCACAAAAAAGGTGATTGAAGAACATTCCACAATCGGCATTGTGGTTACAACTGATGGAAGTGTGACGGACTTACCGCGAGATAGTTATATTCAAGCGGAAGAGGAAATTGTGAGAGATGTTAAAAAGTGTGGAAAACCTTTTGTGATAGTTTTAAACACCAAAAACCCACAGAGCGCGGACAGCAAAAGACTTAGTCAAAATTTGTCCGAAAAGTATGATGCACAGGTTGTGGCTATGAATGTTCAAGATATGAAAGAGGGCGATGTGGAGAGAATCTTTGAGAAGATGCTTCAAGAATTTCCTGTCACATCAATAAAGGTAAGTATGCCAAAGTGGATTTCGGCATTGCCATTTTCCAACCCTATCATTAAAGAGATTGTTGGCGAAATCAAAAAGTTTGGAGGAGAGGTTAAAAAGATTGGTGACACCAAAAAAGATGCACTTGTATTTACTGAGAGTGAAAGATTTGACCCAATTACCTTTTCAAATGTGGAGATGGGTGAGGGGGTTATCCGCTTCTCAGTCATTCCAAAGGAAAATCTCTTCTATAGAGTTTTAAGTGAAGAATGTGGCTTTGAGATTAAAGACGATTTTGAGCTTGTCTCCTATATCAAAGACCTTGCCATTGCAAAACTTGAATATGATAAGCTTAAAGATGCACTTAACGAAGCGGAAGAGAATGGATATGGAATCGTTGTGCCAAAACAGAGCGAATTCACTCTTCAAGAGCCAGAAGTTGTTAAGCAAGGTAACCGTTACGGCGTTAAGATTAAGGCAAGTGCTCCAAGTTTGCATATCATTAAAGTCGATGTCGAAACAGAAGTCACTCCACTTGTCGGAACAGAGGCACAAAGCAAAGATTTAGTGAACTATCTAAACGAGCAGTTTGAAAACAATCCGGGCGAAATCTGGGAAACTAATCTACTTGGCAAGAGCTTATCAAGTCTTGTTGGTGATAACATCTCTTCCAAAATTGTTATGATGCCACAGGATGCTCAACGCAAGATGCGAAAAACATTGTGTAGAATTATCAACGAAGGCAAGGGCGGAGTTTTGTGCATTCTTCTATAATCAAAATCATATTAAAGAGAAGAGAAATCTTCTCTTTTTTTTATTGCTGTTTTTAAATTGTTTGTTAATTATATAATTTTGTGATAAAATATTTAAGTATATAAAGGAGGAAAATATGGATTTAACATATAGAAAGAAGAACTTTTATGAGGAAGCAAACAAGGGAGAGATTAAAAAGTGCTTCGAGTTTGCGGAAGGATATAAGGACTTTATAAACAGCGCAAAAACGGAGCGGGAAGCGTGCGAGATTATTGTTGAAATGGCAAAGAAGGAAGGGTTTAAAGAGTATAAGTTTGGCGACAAGATTTTGCCACATGAGAAACGTTATTTTGTCAACCGTGGCAAGAGTGTGGTGCTTTTTAGAGTCAACGAAAAGTTAGAAAATGGACTTCGAATTTTAGGCGCGCATATTGACAGCCCACGCATCGATTTAAAATCAAATCCTATGTATGAGGACAACGGCTTTTGCTTTTTAAAGACGCAGTATTATGGCGGAATTAAGAAATATCAGTGGACAACTGTGCCACTTTCTCTCCATGGCGTGGTTGTTAGGCGTGACGGCACAAGCGTGAAGGTGAGCATCGGAGAAAAGGAAGATGAGCCAGTTTTTTACATCAACGACTTACTTCCACACCTAGGTCAAACGCAGATGACAAAGACGGGAGATAAAATCATCTCTGGCGAGCAACTCAACCTTGTATTTGGTGGAATGCCAAGCGATGATAAGGATGTTAAAGAGAAGATTAAGCAAAATGTTTTAAAGATTTTGAATGAGAAATATAATATCACAGAAGAGGACTTTTTGAGTGCGGAACTTTCCGCAGTGCCAGCGATGAAAGCGCGCGATGTTGGGCTTGATAGGGCGTTTATTGCAGGCTATGGTCACGATGACCGCTCGTGTGCTTATCCAGCAGTAAAAGCGCTTTTTGAGGCGAGCGACAACTCAATGGCAATCCTTGTCGACAAGGAAGAGATAGGAAGTGAAGGCACAACAGGAATGAAGTGCAAGGTCTATGAAGATTTGCTTGAAGAAATTTGCAAAAATTTTAAGGCTAACGCAAGGCTTGTGCGCGCAAACTCTAAGTGTCTTTCCGCCGATGTTGAAAGTTGTTATGACCCTAATTTTTCGGATGTGTTTGAGCCTAGAAATTCGGCGATTATCTCTCATGGGGTTGCTATCAGCAAATTTTCAGGAACGCGTGGAAAAAGTTCGGGCAGTGACGCAAGTGCTGAACTAGTTGGCATTGTCAGAAAGATTTTTTCGGATAACGACATCGCTTGGCAGACGGCGGACTTAGGCAAAGTGGACATCGGCGGTGGCGGAACGATTGCAAAATATGTTGCCAGCCTTAACATTGACACGCTTGATGTTGGCGTGCCAGTCATCTCCATGCACGCACCTTATGAACTCATCTCGAAAGCCGATTTATATTCCGCTTACCTTGCCTTCAAAGCGTTTGTTTGTGAGTAGATGTGTGGTGGTATGCAATGCATACTACACAATATATTGTGGTTTCCATTTATAACTAAATAAAATTAGAAAATTGTATATTTAAAGAAAAATAAAAGAAATATAAATCATATAACATAACAATTATTAAAATCAACTAATTATCATTTTTCAAAAAACTCAAAAAATGACCATTTAAAGATATTCTAGGTAACCTTTTTAGAGCGCGCGCATATAAATATTGTGTAAGGACTTTAAGGAGGTTAAAAGATGTCTTTTTATATCAATAATACTAATGGGAATAAACCGGGGCCTATTAGTGGAAATCCTACAAATGGCATATGCGAAAAAATTTTAATCCAAACACGAAAAATCTTTGATGCGTGTGTTTCAACAGGAACGGAAACCGGGATTGTTTTGCAGGCGACGAACTTCACGCCAGCGGACCCAACTCTTCCGCTCACATTCTTATCGGCGGAAACTACTGCAGGCTCAACCGCAACGGTGACAGATCTAATTGTTGAGAGGTTAGATAATGCACCAAACTATGCCAATGTTACGATGAATATAAGCATTCCTATCACAATCACATATCGTGATGCAAACGGCGTTATCGGCACGGCAACTTCGTTGGTAACGGTGAGTAAGGCGGTTGTCTTATTTGTGCCTCAGCCATCGGCAACACCTATTGACATAACGGCAAGCGCGTTATTTTCAAGTCAGATAGGCACTTTCACTTCGCCAAACATCTTCACGGTTACCGCTTGTATTCAAATCATTATTAGAGTTTCAGCAATCGTTGATGTGCTTGTGCCAAGTTATGGTTATCCATGCCTTCCGCCTTGTCAGCAGGCGTGTGGCTCTCAATGCCCAGGCATACAAGATTTGCCGACCTATCCAACCGCAGCCGCATCGAATGTTATAGGCAGAGTTCAATAATTTAAAAATTTAACTTGTTTAAATTTTAACATCACATAATTTGTAAAAAGAGGACTAAAAATCCTCTTTTTTATTTTCACAAATTAGAATTTTTTGTTATATGTGGAATTAAAGATTTTTATGTTTTTAAAATTATTAATTTTGCCATTTTTGTTTTTATATTTTCATGCGTTGTGTTATAATGAAAGTGGAGATAATATGAACATTTGGAAAGATATTGACAAAAAGAGAGTAACGCCAACAGACTTTGTTGCATGTATTGAAATACAGCAGGGTGATAAAACAAAATATGAACTTGACAAGGAAACGGGATTTTTGATGATGGACAGAGTGCTTTACACCAGCACGAACTATCCTATGAACTACGGCTTCATTCCGCTTACGCTCAGCGATGACGGCGATCCGCTTGATGTTTTTGTTTTATGTAGTCAACCGCTTGCTAGGCTGTGTCTTGTAAGATGTTATCCTATCGGCGTTGTGACAATGACAGATAGAGATAAAAATGATGAAAAAATAATAGCTATACCTTTTGGTGATCCGCAGTATAACGAATACAAGGACATATCGGAATTGCCAAAACATATCTTTGATGAACTAAAGCACTTTCTTTCCGTTTATAAACAACTTGAGAATAAGGTTGTTCATGTCGAAGAATTAGGCAATCATGAAAAGGCGAGAAAGATTATTGAAGAAAACATCAAAGCGTTCTCAAAAAAGTTTAAATATTTGATATAAAATATCCATTTTCAAATATTATTTTGCATAACACTAAAAATGTTGACTTATATTGATGTTTTGTGTAATATAAAAAAGAATTCAAATTTAAAATTTAATAGAGGAGAAAGATTATGAAAGTCGCAATTGTAACTTTAATTGATTATTATAATCAGGGCAACAGACTTCAAAACTATGCCCTTCAGGAAAAGATAAAGGAACTAGGTCACGAAGTTGACACAATAGGGGTTTTTGCGCTTAGAGGCCTTGGCGGAGCGGTCGAGTTTGGAATGCACATCTTTTTCACTCCGCTTTATAAACGCATGAAAAGGAATAAAATTCTATCAAATTCGATGCAAAACTTAATTTTGGTGGAAAATTATACCAAAAAGAAATTGGATGAATTGGGCAAAAATTATGACGCAGTGGTGATCGGCTCCGACCAAGTTTGGAATCCAGGATTTTTGGATTATCCATATGTTTTGTTTGGGCTTTTTGCAGATAAGAAAAAATGTATGTCCTATGCTGCAAGTTTTGGAGTTTCAAAAATTGCAAAGAATAGACACAATCAATATAAGAAAGGTTTGGAACATATTCCATACATCTCAGTGCGAGAAAATGAGGCTCGCACACTTGTGAACGAAGTGCTGGAAAAGGAAGTTAATGTGCCAGTTGTGCTTGACCCAACATTGCTTTTAACTAAAGAAGATTGGCAAAAATATGCAAGCCCATATCCAAACAAACCTAAAAAGTACATCCTTACATATTCGCTTATGCCTAAAAAGAAAGTCAACAAGTATATTAAAAAGTTACAAAAAGAAACAGGGCTTGAGGTTGTCAATCTAAATAAGAGGAGTGATAAACATTTCGTGCACACCTCTGCTGAGTTTATCGACCTGTTTTTAAATGCTGAAGTTGTTGTTACAAATTCCTTCCATGGACATGCCATGTCAATAGCGCTTGAAAAACCTTTCATTTCATTTATTTCTAAGAAAAGCACAAGTTCAAGAGTAGGTTCGCTACTCAAAAATTTAGGTCTTGAAAACAGAACAAGTGAAAACATAAAACCAGAAGAATATTTCACTTTAGACTACACTGAGGTCAATAAAAAACTTGCAAAAATGAGAGAGGAAAGTTTTGCATTTTTGAAAAATTCACTAAAAAGTATAGAAAATTTGCAAAAAAATTGATTTTTTAGTTAATTTTTTGCATATTTTGCTATTAAATATGTTTTTAAAATCAAATTTGTGATGATATTTAATCCTCATAAATATACCTCTGGAGAAAAATATGATTGAAATTCGAGATAAGAAATTATGCTCAGGTTGCACTGCTTGTGCCTCAATTTGCCCTGTAAACTGCATCTCAATGGAAAGAGACGAAGAGGGGTTTCTCTATCCAGTTGTCGACATGTCGCGTTGTATAAAGTGTGGACTTTGCGAAAAAATTTGCCCGATTTTAAATAGACAAGTGGACACAAAACACAAACCTCGCGCATATGCGCTTGTTCACAAGGATTTAGATATAAGAATGAACTCCTCTTCCGGCGGGGCGTTTTCGCTACTAGCCGACTATGTGTTAGACAAGGGTGGAGTGGTGTTCGGCGCTTCGTTCGACGAAAAGTTTAATGTTTGTCACACGTATATTGAAAATAAGGAAGATTTACAAAAACTTCGTGCTTCAAAATATGTGCAAAGTGATATGAGAGATTCCTTTAAAAAGGCTAAGGAACTTTTAGATAGCGGACGCCTTGTGCTTTTCACAGGAACTGCTTGCCAAATCGGTGGACTGAAGAGTTATCTAAGAAAGGACTATGATAACCTTATCACGCAGGATTTAATCTGTCACGGTGTGCCTTCTCCGCTTGTTTGGGAAAAATATTTGGAATATCGCTATTCAAAGGCGCATGCGAAAATACAAGAGATTTCCTTTAGAGATAAGCATTTGGGCTGGCTTTTGTTTTCCATGCGTATGAAATTTGCCAATAACAAGACCTATCGAAAGAGTCATATAACCGACCCTATGTTTATCATGTTTTTATTTAATAAGTGCTTGCGACCATGTTGTTATGCTTGTTCCTTTAAAACAATCACGCGCCAATGCGATATAACTCTTGCTGATTTTTGGGGTGTGAACTCAGTTTGTCGAAAAATGAACGACGGTAAGGGCGTTTCTCTTGTGCTTATTCACACAAAAAAGGGAGAGGAAATATTTAATGCGATAAAAGATAAGGCAAATTATCTTGAAGTGCCTTTTGATAAGGCGGTGGCGCATAACGAGATGTATACTAAGTCTGTTTCTGAAAAGAAAGTGAGAGAGAAATTCTTTAAAGACCTTAGTAGATTACCTTTCTCAAAAATGATAAGAAAATATGGAAGGCTTATATAGAGTGAAGGGAAGGCATAGCCTTCCAGAGAAAAGTGAAGGGGAATCAAAGATTTCCAATGAAGAGTGGTGGATGAGTAAACGCAAAGCGTTTGAGTTAAGAGTTGAGGAAAAATTTCAAAACATAGAAGGGAAATAATGCAATTTTTTATGATGAGTTTATATATAAAATTAATTGCAAAATTTCATTAAAAACGAAATTTTTATTAAAAAAATCATAAAAAATCAATAAAAAAAGGATATTTTTTCGAAATATCCTTTAATTTTTTAAAAATTTTCTAGATTTTTTAATTTTCTAAGTTTTCGGCGTAAAACATATTTTTGAATTTTATGTTATTTTCAAATAGTTCGTCAAAGGTGCCGATGTCCTCAATCTTGCCTTCATCCAAAAAGAAGATTTTGTCAACATTCCTTATCGTTGAAAGGCGGTGGGCGACAATCACAATTGTGCTTTGTCCTTTCATATTGTCAATAGAATGTTTAATGTCCTCTTGGGCGAAGTTGTCGAGTGAACTGGTGCTTTCGTCAAAGATTATTATCGGCGATTTTCTTAGCAGTGCTCTTGCAATAGCGAGCCTTTGTTTTTGTCCTCCTGAAAGTTTTATTCCGCTTTCTCCAACCTTTGTGTCAAGTCCCTTTTTAAGTGTTCCAACAAATTCGGCAAGTGATGCACGCTTTATGGCACTTTCAAGTTCCTCTTCTGTGGCATCCTTTTTGGCGAGCAGTAAGTTTTCTCTTATTGTCATGTCGAAGATATATGGAAATTGATTGACAAGGGAAATGGTATTTCTAAGAGATTGCTTATCTAAATCGTTTATATTTATTCCGTCAATCAGAACCTCTCCGCTATCGACATCATACATCTTTGACATCAAGTTTAAAATGGTAGTTTTTCCAGAACCAGACTTACCCACAAAGGCAACGGTGGTGTTTGGCTCAATCTTAAAAGACAGATTGTCGAAGATCTTGTTGACACTTTCGATTTTGCGTTCCTTTTTAGCCTTTTTCTTCTTTGGTTTGTCCTTCTCATTCTCTTCGCTTTCATATTCAACATAGGAATAGGAAACATTTTTAAATTCGATTTCACCTTTAACATTTTCAACCTTTTTTGTGCCAAAGTGTTCGCACGGAAATTTCTTTTCGTCGAAGAGTGAAAACATTCTCTCGGAGCAAACCTTTATCTCCACAAAACTGTCGGCAATGGTGCCAAGTATCCAAATGAAACTATATAGGTTGCCATTATTTGAATAGATTATCATGAACGAAGCAAGTGTCAAAAGCCCTAAATCAATGAAATAGACGCCGAGTGCAAGCATTAAAATTCCAACAAACTCCACCACAAAATTTCTTCCTGACCAGAATAATATATCAGTCATTTCTGTTTTATAGCTTGACTTTTTGTATTCGTCATAGTTTGATTTTGAAACTTCACTTAGTTTTTCTTCTAGTCCTAAACTTTTGATATCCTTTTCACTTCTGACAATTTCAGTGGTAAGAGAGTTGATTTTGTCATTTTTCTTGCGCGTATCTCTTCGATTGACTCTCTTTTTTTTGTTTCTAAAAAATTCCAAGGTGAGTCCTACGGCAACGATTGCAAAGATAATTAAACCAATATAGATGTTAAGCGTTGTTATATATATCACAATAACAAGAGAAGTTAAAAAATCGGTGATAAAATCTACCATATCTGCTAGCCTTCCGACAACAAGTTCAGGGTCCTTTACAATTCTCTGAACAAATGTGCCTGTATCATGGTCGGCATATGTTTTTGAGCTTAACTTAAATGCTTGTTTTGCTAAGTCTAAATTCATATCAGCCATGATGTTGTTGGCATATTTTTGATAGAGATAGTTTGATATGGACCAGCAAACTCTTTTGACAAGCACAAGTCCTGCGACAAAGAGAAAGGTGTAGATGGCAAGCATAAGTTTGTTTCCTAAATCGGTGATGTATGATATTGCCTTTGCCATATAAATCGTTTGAAGCAC
>CALWEZ010000045.1 GCA_944377455.1 uncultured Clostridia bacterium | reverse complement strand
AAAGTTGCGATGTAGAGGCTTGGAGCCCGCGCCAAAGGAAGTATTTTGAAGTTGGCTCTTGTTCCACGCTTGGCGACGCGCAGGCAAGGCGCCTTGGCATTAGAGTTAAAGGCGAAAAGGGCAACTACTACGCCCACACCCTCAATAACACCGTGCTTGCCTCCACCCGCGCACTCATAGCATTACTTGAAAACAACCTTCAAGCGGACGGAAGCGTGCTTGTGCCAGAGGTTCTTCAAAAATACCTGGGCGGAAAAACAAAAATCACCCCTATCAAATAAAGTCAATATTTAGTTATGCAATTTTGAAACTAGCAAAATAAATAAAAAGGAGTTATACTTTTTATTAGTATAACCCCTTTTTTATTAGTTAAAAAAATTACAGACTAATATATATTTTTTAATTAATTTTTCTCTTTTGATTGTTTTTCTAAATAATCGATAAGAGCAGGCTTTAAAACTTCATAACTTCTTTTATCTTCATAATCAAAATAATCAAGTTGATCAGGATGAAAGTTGATGGACACTTTTTCTATACATTCGGGAGCAAAGGATATTTTGGTGCGTATCACACATTTTCCACAACTCTCACCAAAACCATTTTCAATTTGTAAATTATTATTTAAATTGCCGTCTGTTGAAAAAAGTTTTTCATTATCCATTAAAAAGTCACAAATATCAAATGGAGGAAACGATACTTTTAAGTTGTTTTCTTGCGATGTAAGGGAAGCCATAACTTTAACAAATCTTCTAGGATATCTCTTTAGGGAATAAACGATTTCTCTGTAATTTTTAAAATCTGAGTCAAAAAATAATTCAGCACTTCCTTTAAGCGACAAATTTATTTGAGAAACAGGAATTTTGTTATAACTTGCAACCGCTTCTTTTAATTTGCCTAATGTTAATTTAAACATTCCTTCCTGATAAGCCTTATCTCTCAGTGCATAATATTTATCTCGTGCTTCATTTAACAATTCTTGCTCTTCTCTTATTCTTTTTTCAGATTGAGAAATTTTTTGTTTGTAATAATTTTCTCCGTCTAAAAATTTGTTTATATCCATAACTTTTCTCCTTGTTAGTTATTTTAGCATAGAAAAAAGTGGTTGTCAATACCCATTTAAGTTAAATTATAGATTGATATAAACAGCCACATAATATATAATTTACATACAACTTTATCTAAAACCTACAGCACTTCCTTTTCTTCTTTGAAGTTGAAGGTGGTGTTGAACTGGGAGAAGATGGCAAAGAGGATGAGAAGCGAAGCGGTTATGCAGTAATATATCGTTGTTCGCACGAAGAGTGAAGATAGCACGAGTAAGAAAGAGGAGATGAGATAGCCTTTTGCGCGCTTTTTATTGAAGGAGTAGGCGATAAAGTCCTTGAAGGTCAGTTTTTTATCCTTCTTATATTTTTGCTTAATCTCTGGAAAGATATTATAAAACTTATAGAGTTTTTCATAGACGGAATATCTATCCAAAAAGATGAAATATGTGTCAAAGTTTTGAGCAAAGGATGTCACTTCTCTGTCATACGAATATGAGACAAACACCATCTTTTGTGCTTTGCCTTTAAGTTTGTTGTAGATTTCCATAAAGATTGGAATGGTTAAGTTTTCAAAGTCCGCCTTGACATAGAGAAGGGTTTTCATATTTTCATGCTGGATGATAAGGTATTTGCCATATTTTTTGACATTTTTGTGTTTTGAGAGCGCAAGTTTCATAAAAAAATCCATTCTCTTATCATCGCAAACGAGAGAGAAGAACATATTTTCGGCATCTTCCTTTTCTTTAAGTTTTAAGCCCTCTTTGTTTTTTCGTCGTCTAAGAATAAAGTAGAGTGCCACATACAAAACAATGGTTATAAGCAAGGTGATGAAAATGGCAGGTAAGAGCCTTTGAACGAAATATCTTATCCACACAAAAACGAGAAGGTATATCAAAAAAAATTTCAAAATTTCTTGAAAGATTAAACTTATTTTTCTCATATCTAAATTTTTGACAAAATGTATAATTTTAACCGAAAACTTAAGAAAAACACTGACAAAAAGTCGCTTTTTCTTGCGAGCAAAATAAGGCTATCGCTTTTTTTATTTAATCATTTCAAAAAAAGTTTGAAAAGATGGGCAATTTCTTGACAAAAAAAATGCAACTTGATAAAATTTTTATATGAAAGATTTAAGTTTGTTAGTGAAGTTTTTGGAAGAGCATAAACTTAAAAATATTGCGGTTTATGATTTATCTACCGCATCGAACAGTAGGTATGTGATAATTGCCACGGCACTGAGCGTGCAAACTAACAAGCAAGTGGCTGACCTATTGAAAGAAAAATTGAATTACAGCGTGAAGGTGGAAGGCTACAACAAGGGCGAATGGATAATATTTGATTTAGACGACTTCACAATCCACTTATTTTTAAGCAAAGTTAGGGAAAAATATAATTTGGACAAACTGTATAAGCCAAAAAAGATAACGGTCAAAACTGACAAGGATGAAAAATGATTGAGATTTGTTTTGTCTGCACAGGTAACACTTGTCGCTCGGTTATGGCGGAGCGTATAGCGAAGAAAATGGCAAAAGAGCGAAAGTTAAAGGATATTAAATTTTCGTCTTGCGGCGTCAACGCTAAAAAAGAGAACATTTCCGATAATTCCAAAAAGGTATTGAAGGAACTAGGATATGACTCGCGTGACAGGAAGAGCGTTAAACTTAAAAAACTTAAATCAAGTGTGATTTACATTGCTATGAACAGCATACTAAAAAAATACCTTGGTAAAAAGTGCATAAGTTGCCAAGAACTATGCGAGGATGTGCCTGACCCATACGGACAGAGCGAAGATGTCTACAAAATGACGGCAAAACTAATCGAGCAAAATGTTGAAGTTCTTTTAAACAAAATTGAAAATATGAGAGGTGAAAAATGATTATAATGGCAAGCGACCACAGAGGCTACATGCTTAAAGAGCAACTTAAAACTTTCTTCAATGAAGAGAATATCATCACGATTGATGTTGGAACTTACAGCAAAGAGCCTGTCGACTATCCAGACTTTGCGAAACTTGGAGTTGACAAGGTTTTAGAAGATAAAAACAATGTCGGCATATTTATCTGTGGCTCAGGCATCGGCATGAGCATGGCGGCAAACCGCAATCCTAAAATTAGGGCGGCACTATGCCTCACTCCACAAATGGCGATGCTGGCGAGAAAGGATAACGACGCAAATGTGCTTTGCCTTCCAGCGCTTTTTGTTAAACGAAGAAAGGCGATAAATATTGTGAAGATATTTTTAACGACCTCGTTTGAAGGTGGCAGACACGCAAGGCGTATCAAGAAAATTTCAGGAGATAAATAGATGATAAATGTGATTGTTCCTGTGGTGGATAGACCGCAAGAATATTTATCCATGCTAAACGAAATTTCAAAGCGCGGAGATTGCGTTGTTTTTGTCGGCGCACTTAAAAAGTTTTCTGATGTTGATTTTCCTAAGAATGTTGTTTTGAAATATTACAAAAACGCAAGTTACAAGGAAGAGATTATAAATTCTCTTCACTCCATACCTAAAAATTTTGGCAAAACGATGGTTGTTCGCCGTCCGCTCGTAAAGGAAGAATTTGCTTCGCTTGCGGAAAAAAAGGCGGATATTGCCTATCTTAAAAAGTCAAAGTCAAGGTTTGCTAGTTTTTGGGCGGGAATTTGGAAAAAACTTATTAAAAAACTCTTCAGTTTCTACTACTTCGAGGATATTTCCGCCATATGTTTCAGCGAAAACACCTTCAACCTTATAAATTCACTGACAAACCTTTCATATATCACAAGAATTGACAGGTTTGTTGGACTAAAAGAAGAGGCGGTCTCTTCTTCGGAGCCGTCGCCAAAGCGAGAGTATGACAAATTTGACGCCAGCGTGAAACTTATAAGTTGGGTGCTGGTTTTGGCACTTTTGGTGTGCGTGTCAGTTCTCATTTGCACCTCGTTTAGACCTATTGCCATCATGGTTTTAATTTCCATTTTGCTTTGCACCATTGGAATTACCGCGCTGTTTTTGGCAATACTTAACTTTGTTAGAACGCTCTATGTCGGCACGCTCAGGCATGGACGCGCTGAAGAGTGTTTAAATAATTAAAAGGAGAGAAAATATGAAAAAAATAAGAATTGCAATTAATGGTTTTGGGCGTATCGGCAGGCTGGCTCTTAGAGTTATTTCAAAGCGTAATGATGCGGAAGTCGTTGCCATCAACGACCCATTTTTGATGGTGGACTATGCAAAATATCTTTTAGAGCATGATTCCATTCACGGTCATTTTGATGAGAAGGTTACGGTTAAAGAGGGCAAACTTGTTGTTGGCAGAATGAAAATTTCCTTCTATGCTGAGAAAGAGCCTGCGCTTATTCCATGGAAGAACGATGATGTCGATGTTGTTATTGAGGCGACAGGCAAGTTCACTTCCTATGATAAGGCGATGGCACATATCGACGCTGGTGCTAAAAAGGTGGTGGTTTCCGCTCCTGGCAAAGAGATGCCGATGTTTGTTATGGGCGTGAACGAAGAAGAATACACCGATGATATGAAAGTTGTGTCGAACGCATCCTGCACCACCAACTGCCTCGCTCCACTTGTTAAGGTGATTGATAAGGCATTTGGTTTTGAATATGGACTTATGAGCACCGTTCACTCCACAACTGCCACACAACTTACCGTCGACGGCGTAAGTAGGAAAGATTGGCGAGGCGGAAGAGCGGCTTCATATAACATCATCCCTTCCAGCACAGGCGCTGCCAAGGCGGTGGGCGAGGTCTATCCAAAAGTTAAGGGCAAACTTACTGGCATGAGTTATAGAGTGCCTACGCTTAACGTTTCGGTGATTGATTTGACTTGCTGTCTTAAAAAGGAAACAACCTATGAAGAGATTGTAAAAGCGGTTAAAAAGGCGTGCAAAAATGAGATGGCTGGCATTATGGGCTGGACGGATGAGCCAGTGGTTTCCAGCGACTTTATCGGAGACCCGAGGACCTGCATTTTTGATGTGACTGCGGGTATCATGAAAACCCCAACCTTTGTTAAACTTGTTGCGTGGTATGACAACGAGTGGGGTTACTCAAATAAACTTGTTGACCTTTGCGTTCATGTTGCAGGTGGAGCGAAAAAGAAAAAGTAATACACATTTAGAAAAAAGGGATGTCTATGAAGAGAGATTTAAGTAAAGATTTAATCGAGGGGCTGAAAGATAGCACAAACGTGGAGTTTGTGGATAATCTTAATTACACCACTTTTGTCCTTGTTGACCAAACTTTAAAGGACCTTTCGGCAAAATCTTCCTTCATACAACCGAGTAAGGCATATTTCACGCCAGTAAACGAAATCTATCTTCGCGCTATGACATCGCAGAGCGAATTTACCTATTTTCTCGGAATTGCCAACACTGAGATTGAGTTAAACTCCTTAGACAAAAAGCATCATTTCAAAAATTTTTGGAAGCGTTTTGTGAGAGCGTGGAAGTCATCGCGTAAAAAGAAAAAAAAGAAGAAAAATCAAGATGTGCAACCAGTTGTTAATGTGACGAAAGATAAGTATACTATTGACGACCTAAAAATCGACTTTATTTACTATCTTTCCAACTTAATATCCACTTCTTCCATAATATATGACTATGAGGACCACATCAGCATTGTTGGAAAAGAGGACTTCGGCACGAATGTTAAGATAAACATCTATATCACGATGTATGACGAAAAAAACGGCATCTTTAAGATGTATAATGGCAGAAAAAATCGTTATTACGAAATCAACTTAAACGAAAGATTTAAAAATCTAAACAACAAAGTTGAAACCTGTGAAAATTTTGTCAATGTGATAAAGATTTATAACAGCCTATATTCCAAGGTGTATAACAAAGTGCCTAATCAAATTTTGATTGAGAGTTTGGTTTTTAATTGCCCAGATGTTTTGTTTGAACACGATGTCTATCAAACATTTTTGAATGTTTCAAATTATATAAGAATGATAGATGTTGATGCTCTTCGTTCCATTTGCGATAACTCAAAATCAATTTTCAAAGAAAAATTAATCATTGATGCGGGGGCGCAGGTGGAGTTTTCAAAACTTATAAGAATTTTAGATAACTATAAAATTTAACAAAGAAACATTGTTTCACTTTGGGAGAAAAATATTTATTATAACACAAAATACAGTGTAGTATGCATTGCATATTACACTGTATTTTGTTAAAAAACTCTATCCGACTTTTTCGCTTAGATAGAGTTTTTTATAGAAAAAATGCTTTGTTTTAGTGAATTTTGCAAGTGTTTTTAACTAAAAATTTTTTTACTTATTGGGATATTATTAATTAATAATTTTTTAAATTTATTAAAATTTTAGCATTAAATTTTTAGTAAAATCTATTTTGTTTTATAGAAAATTTTTGTGATGCAGTTGTTCAAAAACTTTTTGGTGGTTATTCTTTTGAAGAAATAGAAAAGGTGATGTTGACGGCCGATGATGTATTGTGGTTTAAATTTATCTTTTTCTATTATCTTCATCATTTTTTTAAGTGCGTATGAAAGTGGCATACGTCTTTTTTCAGTTTTATCTGTTGGCTTTGTGGAAAGTTCCACCGCTTTGCCATATCTATCGTTGGTTTCATAATTTTTTACACGATTTTCGGTGAAATTGGTTAAGATGTCGCCAGGGCAGATGGAGGTCACTTCAATGTCGGTTTTTGATAGTTCCATTTTGAGTGACTGCGCAAAACTATTAACGGCTGACTTACTTGCGCAATAGTATGCTTTGAATGGTTGAGAGAAGATACCAGCAACTGAAGAGATGATGATAATCTTGCTTTTTTTCTTCATTATAGGTATGGCGTATTTGCAAGCGTTTGAGGTGCCAAAAAAGTTGACATCAAATTGGCGTTTTGCCTCGTTTTCGTCCGTTAGTTCAATCGCACCAGAAAGACCATAGCCAGCGCAGGTGATTAATATATCAATTTCGCCATAATTTAAATAGATGTCGTCGAACACACTCTTCAATTTTTTCTCGTCGCCAACATCGCATTTATATGTGCTTCCGTTTCGCGAGATGTCAACCACAATATCGCCTTTTTTCTCAAAAGCCTCTTTAAGTCCCTTACCAATTCCGCTTGTGGCGCCAGTTATCACCACTGTTCTTTTTTCAATTCTCATAATATTCTCCACTAATATTTTTAGCACATTTTCTGTTTTTTTCAAAATGATTTGACAGTTATTTCAAAAATTGTTAACATATATATGTTTTATAGATGTTTTGTATAGGCGAAAATTATTTTGTAATAATATCTATATAGCAATTTTGGAGGCGTTATGAATAAAACTAAAAGGAATCTCATTTTAAGTGCCGCAATAATAAATCTCATCAACATGATAGCAAACTTGGTGGTTGCCATAATCTATCTCGTTGCCCCAGAACTTTATGTCAATCTCGGCGCGTATTTACTTATCGTTTCCTATTACTCAATCTATTTTGTGTTCGTGGAGATTGTTGCGGGAATTATTGCCAGTATTCTTCTCATATACTCGGTCAGAAAGAAAGGCAAATACTTTAGACAATCGCAAAAATACTACATCGCAGGGCTTATCATCGTCATCTTTGCAGGCGGTTGGATACCATGGCTCCTTCTTTTCATTTCCATGTTCATACCAGACATCATAATCATCAACTCGGCGTCGGAAATTAGACAGGAAGAGAGAGCGGAAGATAGAGAAAAAGAAGAAAAACGCAAAAAGGTGGAAGAACTTAGGCGTCTAAAAGAAGAAGGCGTGATAACTGAAGAGGAGTTCAATAAAAAACTTATGGATTTATTGTAAGAAGAGAAATAATCTCTTCTTTTTTATTACCTATATTTTTTGAAAAAGTTTGATAGAAGGGCGGAGCACTCGGCGGAGTATTCCGTCATTTTTTCTAAGTCCACTTTGTGATTTAGGCGTGTGCTTTCAAAGATTTGTTCGCAGAGATTGTCAGTGCTGTTCGTTTCGTCAGCGCCGTAGTAGACCTTTTTTATGCGTGCGTTGGCAATCGCGCCGGCACACATCGGGCAAGGTTTCAGGGTGACATATAACTCGCAGTTTTCAAGTCTCCAACTTTTGAGTTTTCGGCACGCCTTTTTGATGGCGATAACCTCGGCGTGGTTGAGTGCGTTTTGCGTGCGTTCGCGCTTATTGAAACCCTTTCCTATAATTTTGCCGTTATAAACGATGACAGCGCCGATTGGCACTTCATTTTTTTTATTTGCCTTAACTGCTTCTTCTAACGCTTTTTCCATATAGATATTCATGGTTATATCTTAATATAATTTGCAATTTAAGTCAAATAATGTTTGTGTTTTTTTGGTTAATATGGTATTATATCATAGATATGAGCGAAAAAGAGGCAATTAAAACATTTTCAAAACGCAATTTCTACACCACAACCGATGTGGCGAAAGGTTTTTTGTTCGCGCTTCTTCTTCCACTCCTATTTTCTTTCATTTTTGCCTATGTCGGCTACGGCATTGCTAGCCTTGCGGGTATAACCTTTGGCGAGGGCGAAAGTTTTGTGACAGCACTATACGAAAACTATCTTTGGTTTTCCATACCATATTGCTTAATCACACAAATCACTTTTGTGTGTATGTTCTTTATCTACAACAAGATAAACAAAGTGAGTTTTTCGGCGTGCAAGTTGAAAGTTAAAAAGTTGAATGTGACAACCACGCTACTTTGCGCGCTGTTTGGCATAGTTCTCGTCATCGGCTTTTATGGGCTAATCGAAGGGTGCTTTGGCAAACTTTTTGACTTGATAGGGCTGGAGATTTCAGAGTCGCCAATTCCGCTTGACAACTTTTGGTGGTATCTACTTAACTTACTTCTCTTTGCCATCATCCCTGCATTTTGTGAGGAACTTATCTTTCGCGGTGTGATGTATAACGGCTTAAAACGCGGTATTGGCAGGGTGGGCGCAATCTTTTTGTCAAGTTTGCTGTTTGCTCTTCTTCATCAAAATATAACACAATTTATCTTTCCATTTATCATGGGCATAGTTTTCAGCGTTGTGGTTGAGAAAACTGGCAATCTTTTCTATGCCATGATTTTGCACCTTTTTGCCAACATCACAACCTTGACCATTCAGTTTTTGATAAATATAAACGCGCTCACTCTTCCAACCGAGATAGGTGCGGTGTATGTTGTTGTGTCGATAATTTTGGCGCTTGTTGTCAGTGCGCTGTTTGTGATTTTTTACCTATTCTATCTCAAAAAACAAAAGGTCGAGGAAGAAAAAGAGGTCGGCGAGGTGGAAGAGCATTCGATATTCTTCAAAAATATTCCGCTTCTACTTTACTTTGGAATTTTTCTTTCTGTGGTCGTTATAGTTATAAATGCGGTGATTTGATAGTAAAATACTTTTAGGAGAAAATTTTGGAAAAGAGAGAGATTTTTTCAACAAGTTTAACATATTTCATAGTTGTGTGCCTGTTTGTTTTGGTTCGTATGCTAAGTCAGTTTGGCGTATTTTCTTTCATGGGCGATGTGGGGAACTATGTCGTCAACGGCATTATGCAGGTGGGTGTGCTTTTAATTTTTCCTATCATCATGTATAAACTTATGAACAAAAAGACCTACAAGGCAACATTTGAGAACTTTAACTATCACAAGGTTTCCATTAAGGTTGTTTTGATTGCGATTGGTTTAGGCGTGGTCATTTACTTTTTAAATGTCTTTGTTTCCAGTTTCTTTTACGCCATTTTGACGAGCGTGGGATATGAGTCGCCATATAGCGGAACAACAGGCGCGGTCAATGGCTGGACGCTTGTGCTCGGCTTAATCTTCACGGCGATACTACCTGCTATTTGCGAGGAAAACTTAAACCGCGGTATGCTTTTAAACGGCACGCGTGGCTTAGGTATGAAAAAGTGCGTGCTTTTGAATGGTTTGATGTTTGGTCTCCTTCATCTCAACATCGAGCAATTTTTCTATGCCACTCTCATCGGTTGCTTTTTGGGCTTTATCGTCTTTGTTACCGACTCCATTTATCCATGCATGATAATCCACTTCATGAACAACGGCATCGGTGTTGTGCTGTCGTTTCTGACGCAAAAGGGCGTCTTGTCGGGCGGTATTTTCACGCAACTAGGGAATTTGACCTCGCTTAATCCTGTTTTGGGCTTTGTGGTTATGCTTGTCGTTCTGTTGGTGCTTGTCATACTTCTCTTTGTTCTCACGCGCTTGCTTCTTCGCACGTCGGTGGAAGAGTCGTTTAAAGAAAAACAAAAGGCGCTTCAAAACCTGTTCACAAAATTTTCCTATTTCGACGAAGTGGACAGAATCCAAAATGACGAAGAAACCGAGGATGACGATATGGTTGAGACGCTTGACGATATTGATAAACTAAAGGGCCTTTTGCAGGAAAACCCTGATGCGATTGTGATTGCAACCAAAAAAGTTAAAATGGACTTCGCTTCCAAGGTGCTGTTCACGGCGTCGATTTGCCTAGCGTCAATCGTCACAATCTTCTCGTTTATCTGGGGTGTGATATGATAAGTATGACGATTGTGGCGGTTGGTAATTTAAAAGAAAAATTTTCAGTCGACGCGCAGAATGAATATTTGAAAAGATTATCCGCTTTTTGTAAGATAACGGTGGTTGAAACAAAGGAATTTAACGAGTTAAAAAATGTTGATTTAATTAAAGAAAGAGAGGGCGAGGAGATTTTGAAACATCTCTCAGGTTTTCCTATCCTTTTAGACGTCAAAGGCGAAGAGATGTCAAGCGAAGAATTAGCCAAAAACATCGAAAAACTGACGCTTTCGCACTCAAGTTTGACCTTTGTTATCGGTGGCTCTTACGGCGTCAGCGAGAAAGTGAAAAATGCGTGCAAACAAAAAATCTCTTTTTCTAAGATGACTTTTCCGCATAACTTATTTAGAATTATGCTACTTGAGCAAATTTATCGCGCTTTCACAATAATAAATGGCAAATCTTATCATAAATAATATGCAATTTTGTAAAATTTTGAGCAAGATTTGTCAAAAATACCAAATTGCAAAAATTCCTTTAATTTATTTTGTAAAACTAACGAATTAAGTTATAATATAAATGTATACATATTTATATATTCAAATTCGAAAGGCAGGCACAACGTATTTGCGTTTGAATGAAACTGATGTTAATGCAAATTGCAATCAGCAATTTATTGTGTTTTGCTTCAGCAAAATTTAAGATTTAACTAAAGTACATTTCACTTAAATTACTTTAAAAAACAAGGAGAGAGAATGAAGAGAATAAAAAACATGAAAAGATTCTTAATATGTTTAATTTCATTCTTATTCATAGGCTGTTCCATCGCTGGTGGAGCGGTTCTTCTCTCAAATATATCTGCAAGCGATGAATATCGGGGGGGGGGGGGAATCGCCAAGCGACAATTTAGAAAACGACGTTTCTCAAAACGCGCCTCTAAACGACGACCTTTGGACCGCCAGCGGAAACTACGCCACATCTTTTGCAGGTGGTTCAGGAACTGAAGATGATCCATATCAAATTGCAACATCTGCTCAACTTGCGAGACTAGCTTATTTTGTCAATACATACTCTGTAGGGACATCTTCTCGCAATCAAATGTATCGTTATTTTTATTATATTCAAACTGCAAACATAAATTTATCCGCACATTATTGGGATAGAATAGGAACAGAAGAAAATTATTTTGCAGGGCATTATGATGGTAATGGTTTTACAATTTCTGAGATTTTTACTGAAAGGCAATATAGTGGCACTTATAGTGAAATTGGTTTATTTGGTTATGTAAACGGAACAAGTTCTAGTGATAGAGCAGAGTTACATGATATCACATTGGGGAATACAACAATTCAAGGGTATGATAATTTAGGTGGAATTGCGGGATATATAACAAATACAAATATATATGATTGCAAAACAAGTCCTACTGCGACCATAACTTTATATGCAACTGGTGTGAGTGGTTATAATGCTGGCGGTGGAATTATAGGAGACGCTGGTATAAATTGTGATATAACTTATTGTTCTAATGAGGCTGATATTGAAGCAACAGGTATCTCATGTTTAGGAGGAGTTGTTGGTTCATTGTCTAGTTCCTTATCAGGAATTATTAATGTAAATAATTGTTGGAATAAGGGGGATATTTATACGGCTTCAAGGTATGGTAGTTCTCCTCATAACAGAGGCGCTGGAGGCGTTATAGGTTACGCTTGGGAGGCTAGTTTAAATATTGCTATGTGTTTTAATACAGGAAACATTCAAATTGGAAGCAATTCTAGTATACCAGTAGGTGGTGTTGTAGGTAACTATCGTGTTGCTTCAAGTGGAATACATGCCTTTGGAGATTGTTATAACATAGGAAATGTTACATTAGACGGAAATGGTTCTTGTGGTGGAATTATCGGATATGTGTATGGTGAAATAAGCGGTTCAGCTCTTCGTGTGACAAATTGTTATAATGCTGGTGCTGTTTTAAATAGTAGTGTTTTGGGTGGCGGTGGAATTATTGGAACCGTTAATAGTAGAGGCGCAACAGCACAAGTATATAATTGCTTTAATGTTGGAGAAACTGAACTTTATGCAATTATTGGTACCGACTTAGCAAGTTCTACGATAACTAATTGTTATTGGGGTGGTGATTGCACTGTAACATATGCCTCTTCGTCGTCGACAGTTGTTAATAGCAGTAGACTAACGGCGAGTGAAGATACAACTTTTAAAAATTTGAGTTGGTATACAACATCTTCTAACTGGGAGAGTTCGTATCCATGGGATTTTGAAAGCACTTGGATGATTGTTGAAGGACAAAATAATGGGTACCCTATTTTGCTCGACACCGACCTTGATGTTTATATCATAGAATATGATGCAAATGGTGGTTCTGGAACAATGGATCCTTCAACTAAGATTTATGGTGTTGCGATAACACTTAGAACAAACACATTCACACGAACTGGATATACTTTTCAAGGTTGGGCTACGTCAGCAAATGGTGATGTTGCTTATTCAAATGGCGCAACTTACACTGCAAACGCTAATGTGACACTATATGCGGTTTGGAAAGCAATAACATACACAATAACTTATAATGGGAATGGAGCAACAGGTGGCTCAATGGCATCTTCAACAAAGACATATGGAGTTGCATTAACGCTCAGAACAAATACTTACACGCGCACAGGGTTTTATTTTGCTGGTTGGTCAACATCTCAAACAGGTGGAGTGGCATATTCAGATGGAGCAAATTTCACCACAAACGCAAATACCACCTTATACGCAGTATGGCGAGCTAGCAACCCAGCCTATTACGACAGCGAGGGCGGATACTGGTATATTGAGAACGGATATATGCCACAAAGTAAAGTTACTGGTTCGCTTAAATCAACATTAGATTCCGAGTGGAGTTCATTATCAAATATACGAACCTACTATATGGATGCCATTACTCCGTTAAGTTCTAAAGAATATGGTGGAAAGGAATATTGTAAGTATAACGATGAATATTATCTTGTTGAGCCGATCAGGTGGAGATTAGACTATAACTCCAACCAAACTCCAGGCTTTGGAACGAAAACATCTACACTTGCGATTATGGCTAAGATAGTATATGTTGGCAGGTACTCATTGAGCGAGATAAATGCAGGCGGTGGATATCAAGCATTTTCGGTAAGTAGCAACATGATGTTCAATCGAATAACTAACACTTATTTAGCTAATTGGACACAGTCTATGCCGACCTTTGGTTCAACTTCGTTAAATGGAGCCTCGCAGAGTTACACAGCCAGAATGTTTGTGTCATCAATAGAAGAGATAGAGGCAGTTGCAGGTTCAGGCAAGATAGAGTTTTCCGACCTTGTGAAAGATTATCTACAAGCAAACGGCAAAGATACGCTATATTTCACACGTGACCTAGGGACAAACTACAACAATATTTGGTGTATGAACGCCAACGGCGACAGGGACCAATATAAGGCGAATAACTATTTTGGCGTGCAGTTCACGATTAAGGTGACGGAATATGCGTGTGTTTAAAACAAAAGAAGCTTTTGTTTTAAACAGTGAAAAACGAAGAGTGAAGGCGAGCCAGTGGCTCGCAGTGAAGAGTTAGGGAATTTATTATAATTCATTTAAAATTTTAATTATTTATATAATCTAAGTATGCTTTACAGAAATTTGTTTGTGATTTGTTTATATATAAATTTATCCACAACTCTTCACTGGAAGCCAAAGGCTTCCCTTCACTCTTCACTCTTCACTGTTTGCAACTCTTTACTCTTCAAATTTTATCAAAAACTTTGGCTAGATGCTTGACAATTTTACTTTTAATGTGCTAATATATCATTGTGAAAATTTGTGGTTTTGCAGGTTTTTGCGTTACCGCATGTGTCGGGTTTTAGAAGTGTGTTTTATTAAATAACAAATTTTGATGTGATTTCTGATGTGACTTCACTCAAAATTTGGGATATTGAACACCACCTAGGACGACAGCGAGTCTGATGAAGGGAGGGATAAGAAATGTTTGCTATTGTTCAAACTGGTGGAAAGCAATATAACGTGACCGAAGGCGACATTATCAAAGTGGAAAAACTATCTAACGCTGTTGGCGACAAGATAAGTTTAGAAGTTTTGCTTGTGTCTGACGGAAACAAAACTGTTGCAGGAACACCAACCGTTAAGGGTGCAGAAGTGACTGCGGAAGTTCTTTCTCATGGCAAGGGCGACAAGATTGTTGTCTATAAATATAAGCCAAAGAAGAATGAAAGAAAGAAGCAAGGTCACAGACAACCTTGGACAGAACTCAAGATTGCTTCAATCAAGATGTAATTATGACCAAGATTGTGATTTATAAGTCTAAAAACCATATTGTTGGATTTGAAATCTCTGGGCATACCGGCTATGCTGAAGAAGGGAGCGACATTGTTTGTAGCGCGATTTCATCGATAAGTCAAATGGTGGTTATAGGTGTTAAAGATGTTTTAAAACTTGACGCCATAGTGAAGATTGATGATGGGTATCTAAAATTGATGCTTAAAAAAACTGACTATGATAACGAAAACGCACAAACGCTACTAAAGAGCATGCGAAAGTCGCTTGACGAGATTTTGAAAGAATATGGTAACTATGTTAAAATGGAGGTAAAAAAAGATGTATTTTAATATTCAACTTTTTGCCCATAAGAAAGGTGGCGGAAGCACCAAAAACGGTAGAGATTCTCAAGCAAAGCGTCTCGGCGTTAAGGTCTATGCGGGACAGGTTGTCACTGCTGGGTCTATAATCGTGCGCCAACGCGGAACAGCAATCTATCCAGGTGCTAATGTTGGTCTTGGAAAGGACTACACTCTTTTTGCTCTCAAAGACGGCAAAGTGTCTTTTGGCGAGAGCAAGGGCAAGAAAATCGTTTCAGTTATTTAATTAAAGAGCCTTTGGCTCTTTTTTTGTATTCTTAGGCTAATTTGAACTAGGGTGGAAGATGAAATATAGTATTGTGAAAGACGGAATTTTGGTTATAGGAAAAGACGATTTTAATATCGATGACATACTTCTTTGCGGGCAAATCTTTTCCTTTAATAAGGTTGATTATGGCTATGATGTTTACTCACTTGACAAGCGTGCAAGAGTGGCGGAAGAAGAAAATGGTTATAGAATAATAACAAATGATAGTGCTTACTTTGAAAACTTTTTTGACTTAAAAACCGACTACTCTTTAATCAAGAAAAAGTTAAAGAAATATCCACTTTTAAGCGAGCCGATAAAGTTTGGTGGTGGGATAAGAATTTTGAAGCAAGACCTTTTTGAAACACTGATAAGTTTTATAGTGTCCGCGAACAACAACATAAAGCGCATCCAACTTATTCTGAATCGCATGCGAGAAAAGTTAGGTAAAAATATGGGCGATTTTTACGCCTTTCCAACGCGAGAAGAACTACGTAAAGTGGATGAAAAATTCTTTAAGGATATCGGCGCAGGCTACAGGGCAGGCTACATATATAAGGTTGTTCGGCAAGTGGACGGGAAAACGCTCAAAGAGTGGGACAATTTGCCAACAAGCAAACTTCGAAAAAAACTTATCGCGCTCTCAGGCGTCGGTCCAAAGGTTGCCGATTGTGTGCTACTTTTTGGCTACGGCAGAAAGGATGTCTTTCCAGTGGACACTTGGATAGCGAAAATGTTTAATAAATATTACGCTCCACTTGAAAATCGCGAGGAGATACGGCGTAGACTTACTGAAGAATTTGGAAATCTAGCAGGCTATGCGCAACAATATCTTTTCTACTTTATGCGGTCGGCGGATGGGTAAAAGTGCAAAATTATCAAAATAAAGCGTAAAAAAACTAAAAAAATCAAAGTTTTTTAGTGAAAAATAATAAATTCAAGTGAAATTTTAATAAAAAACTATCATTTTTGCAAAAATTTTCAAAAAATCATCTTGAATTTTACAAAAATATATGTTATAATTTTAACAAAGCAAAGGAGGAATAAATATGAATAAGGAACTTTTAAAAAAAATAGGAGCAACTGTTTTGGCGATGGCAATACCTGCTGGGACTACTGCATTTACCGCATGCAATTTTGAAAGGGAAGAGGATACCCCACCGATAATAGATATAATCACACCGCCTTTTGATGAGCCATCTACACCGCCGACAGATGAACCAGTCACTCCACCAGTTGATTTGCCAGAAATAACTGAAGAAGATAAAATTTATAACGAGGACGGAACATTTAATAAAGAGGGCTTTGCTAAAACCTTCTATGTTATTATGAATTCAAGCATGAATGATGGAACAAGTGAGACTTATGACCATTATTTAAATAGCTCATATGATGAATACAAACCATTATACTTGTATTATGATAGAGATGATAAAGCGGTAAGGCTTGCAAGTTTTGGAACTTTTAGTGAACCAGTAGAAGGTGTGGACACCTTGCCATGGGCAGGTGAATTTAGGGTTGTTAGTTTTCCAATAGATATGGATGATTGTGAATCATGGTTGGATTTTAAGGACAAATTTATTGATGAAATAACTCGTAACAAAATTAATTACGAACTTTACGCACAGTATGATCATCTTCTTGAAGAATCAGAAAATTTACAGTTAGATCAGGCGATACTAGAATTGTCTAATGAACATTATAATAGCGCGTATAAGTCTAGAGGATACGAAAATGGAGTTTATTCTGAGCAAAGTATTACTTTCTTAAGAGAACCATTTGAAATAAATAGTGGAAGAAGAATGCTTGCACCTGTTGCTACGTTATATGTAGAAGAAGGCAGCGACGAAATAGTCTATGTTGGTGCTGAAGTTTGGGTATCGACCGATGGTGGCTGGGAAAATAACATTATTAATAACACTAATTTAATTGTATTTACAACAGTTGAGCTATTGCAAGTCGTTGGTGTTATTAATGATACGTTTTGCGATTTATCCGAAAGTTACCAACTGGAAGTTGAAAATGATGATGTTGCGGAAGCTGATATTGACAAAAATTATTCCGACGCTGAACGCGTAAAATAAACTTTTGTAAAATATATATTGAAAAGGAGGATATATTTTATGGAAGAAAAGAAAAAGGGTTTTGCTAAAAAGTTTGGAATAACGGCTGCGGTTTTGGTAGTGGCATTGGGTGTTGGTCTTGGTGCATATTTTGCGGTTTCAAATAATTCAAAAGAGACTGCTGGAATTACCACAAATCCACCGCATGAACAACAAGACCCAACAACGCCTATTGAACCAGATGAGCCTGTGAAAGAGCCAGGCACTCCGATTGAGGAACCAGACGAACAACCAGTGGAAGAGCCTGATCCAACGCCAGAACTTGAGCCAGACCCAGAGGAACCTATTGACGAGCCTGATACGCCGATTGAAGAACCAGACGAACCAGAGCCAGACGAGCCACCAGTGGAAGAGCAAGCGCGAGAGGATATGATTTTCTTTGACGACACTGGCGAACTTAACACCGAGGGCTTCCATAAGGCACTTATGTATATCATGGAGAATTATGAGTCTTTAGGAATGACTTTGGAAGAAATTTTCTATGGCAGGTTGTATAATGATTACAATTTCTTTGCAGTGAATTGGAATGAAGAAGATAATAATATTTATATGTTTAGTAATTGCGAATTAAAAAATAGCACAAATGGTAATGACAAAGAAATTAACATTACAAGTTTAAATGATATTGATTTACGATCAGCAGAATATGGTAATAGCATAGAAAAGTTTGTTGATAAGATTATGAATAACGACAGAATATCTATAAATAATGTTTATAGACTTGCCTATCATCACACTGAAGATGACCTGGATAGTCTTGAAGATTATTACACAAAAGCCTATCAAATGGCAGAACATCGCATTGAACAAGAGTTAAACAGAAATGAGATTGTGATTGGTAGTTTTATCAAAAACCAAGAAAGTGCTGCAGCAGGTGCTGGAATAGGTAACAGTGTAGCGTTTTCTAATTATTTTTGGGTTTTAAATGAAAAAACTAATGAAATTACAGAGAGACCTATTGCAATTTATTCTTCTTCTGTGCTAGGAGATGGATATGTGAAAAATTTAATGAATAGTTCATTAAATGGTAGCGAATATGTTGTTGTCTTTACTGATGATGCTAAAGAAGTAACAACAATAGAGCCAGAAACATTATATAATGTAGAAGATAGCAAAGTTATCAACACAAAGAGCACGATTAAGACTGATAATTATGCCTTTGTTGTTGATGATAAATACTATGAACTATAAATATCAAAAATCTAAAATAACAGGGAATTTTCCTTGTTATTTTTTTAAACTATGTGTTATAATATGAATATGAAAAAAAATCACAAGATTTTAACAATATTTTTGTGTTTAATCATGTTTTTCATGGCTGGTTGTGGCGATGGAGGCTTTGGCGTCGGCAGTGGTGGTGAAGGCGTGCCTATAAATCTTGACGGCGTTAAGGTTATGCGTAAACCAGCGGAATACAGCATAAGCGAGATTGTTGGCGAAGAAAATTCTGAGTATTTTTACAACTTGCTTTCTACAAATATTATAAGATTTCTTTATTGGACATATTCGTATGGATTAGAAGAATTACCGGGTAGTCTTTATAGTGAAGATATTATCACAGGCACAGCACTAGAAAATATATTTAACGACACAAATACTGACAAGTATTTCTATTATGACTCAATTAGGTATAGCATAGATTCAATAACTGTGAACAATGTGGATAATGTGCTGGAGATAACTTTGAACACAGACTCTGCTTGGAATTTTGGCTTTGATAACTACTACACGCTTGACGAATCTGTTAGCGATTTTCCAACACTTGCGTTGGTTAATAATGTTGATTTATATTCAATTAATTATGTAGACAATACTGAAAGTATTGATATAGAAGCGCGTTACTTTAATTACACCGATGATATCTACGGCACGCCAGGACCATATAGCGACATCTACTATGGCGAAGATCACAGAGAGAATGGTGTTTTGATGTATGGAAATTCGCCGTATTATCAAGAGTATGTGGCAGGCGAGCCAGTGACCACACTGAACACCTATCAGGATGCACTCGAATATGTTACATACCTTTTTGTGCTTGGCTATGATTATGAGAACGCGGACGGCGGTGTCAACAGTGTGAATGCACCATATTTTGATTTACAAGTAAGTTACAACTTAGAGGCGGTGGAGTTAAACGGAAATAGTTTGCGATTGAATGTGCCTAGTGTTATTGTGGCACGCACACCGAGTGGAAGCACCAACGTGCCTATCAGTGAGGCACTTAACGAAATTAAGGAAAGATATAATGTTTTAGGAACATACATCGGCGTGACTGATGAGAACAAAGAACAACTTGTGAGATTTATCCTTGACTATGTTATCGGTCTTGAAGATGGCGAGACTGGAGATTATAGTTTCAATTTGCGAGTGGTAGATGATATCGGTGGCGGTGGCGAGGTAACATCTAGTCGCAATGTTGAAGTCAATCGTGACTACGAAAATGTGGTCAGAAACATCGTCGATGTTGCCTGCACTGAGGTAAGAATTGGCGGATCAGAAGGAGACGGCGAGGTGTTTATCGACAGGGCCTATCCTATTTCTGAGATTGTCGACTACAAAAACGACTATTTCTACACGCAGTGGTATGACGAAAATGGCGATTACTCTGACGAGGACCTTTTAGGGCATGTGGAAGAGGCGGAATATCAAGCAATGAGCCTTATCTTACCAGAAGACGAAATTGGTTACTTTTTGACCGATGTCTATCTCTGTTTTGAGTATTATGACGACGACCCAAATGACGATAGTAGTCTTGTCTATGACGAAGTGAACGGGTTGACACTTAATGTGGGCATAAACTATTATGACAGCCAGGGCAACATTCTCTATTCTTCAGAGCCAGCACTTAAAAATGTTAAATATGGCAAACTTATGGCGGATGCGGACTATCACGCTGGCATCGACCCTGATATACGCAATGTCTTTTTCACAACAGGTGATGATGTAACGAGCGACGATATGTATGGACCTGTCTTTTCGCAGATTGAAAAGATACCTTTAAGGATGCAGTTTGACAACAATATCGACGACGGAGTTTTGAACGCTGAACTTAACGGCGAAGAGATAAATGAGTATGAGCATGTCATCCAAATAACTGGCAACTCTTCAGCGCGCGAGTATTACATGATGAATGAGTCCTCTTCCTATGGGCAGTATGCGACTTTCAATCCTGATATGTTTGCAGGCAAAACTGATTACATAGAAATCTATTTTGATGTTTTGAAAGATAGCGCCGATATCAATAAAAACTACAACTTTAAAGTTGGCATGTTCTGGGTGTCGACCGATTCCTATATGAAAGATGACCCTGACTATGTTGGGGCGCTTTCGATGAGTTTTCTTGACGATATTGACCTTGTGAAATCAAAGAAATTTTAAAATTCTCCGTTTGGAGAGTTTTTTAATGCGGTTTTGTTGTTTTTATTTATGGTTTTGTCGAAACAAATTATTTGTTTTTATATGTTCATTTTTTGAGCGTTGCAGACTTTGTCCTTAAATTTTTCTTATGCTAAAATTTTCGAACTTTAACTATTTACAAATAAGATGAAATATGTTAAAATATAACAAGGAGAAAATATGACAGCACTAATTTATGCTCTTATCATAATCATGGTTGTTGACGCGTTTTTACTTGCCTATTTTATCGTTCGCTATGTGCAGAAAAAGAGATTGAAGAAAGAAAATGTTATAGAAAAAAAGGACAAAAACAGTAAAAAAGTTGAAAAATCAAGCAAAAATGAAAATGCTAATGAAAAAAATGTAAAAAAAGAGAAAACACCAAAGGCAAAAATGACAAAACATAGTTCTTTTGGCAAAATTAAGGTCAACGAAAAGGCGCTAAAAGAGATTTTGGCTGGCTATGATAAGGATGAAAAACAAAACGAAGAAAAAAGTTTGGTGGGTGCTCAGTCTGCTACCGCACCGAATTTAGAAAAAACTACCACTTTAAACGCAGAAAAAACTACTGCGCCAATCAATCCAATTTCGCCAAATGTGACCGAGCAAGAGGCGGTTTTTGAAGATTTTAAGGTGGAAGAGCCTGTGGATGAAAGAGTGGAAGAGAAAATAACTCAGCCAAGATTCCGTTCGCCTTTTAGAAATTTGAACGAGCGAAGAAACACGCCTATCTTTCGTCCAAACAACAAAAAGGTTGTTGAAGAGGAAATGGAAGATGATGACGATGACGACGATTTTGACACCGACGATATCGAAAAGGCATATCAAGATTTCCTTAACAGGAAGAAGCAGGAGTATTTGAAAAAATACGAAGAAGATATGAACATCGACGACTTAGACGAAGACGGAAAGAATACTGAAAAGTTCGATGGAATTGATGCGTTTGCAAAGCACGAGAGTATCGTTAAAGATGCGAAAGCGAATGCCGACAGCAATAAAAATAGCGAAAAGAAATACACTCTAAACGATTTTAAAGACGACTATTTCAACAAGCATTTAGACATCTCTGAGATTGTCGACAAACTCTCAGAAGAGGATAAAAATAAAATTCTTTCCATACTACTTAGCAAAAACACCATCGAAGAAAGTGATTTTGAATAAAATTAAGGAGAGAAAATTTTCTCTCTTTTATTTTTTATGTAAATTATATCAACTTGTGTGTTATTATATATTTCAAAAGACCAAATAAATTTAAGTGATTTTTATTAAAATAATTTAAATAATAATTAAAAATTGTTTGACAATCTTCTACTTTTATTGTTATACTACATATAGGATAAAAGGAGGATATATGAAAAAATTTTTAACGGCATGCGCTAGTTGTGCGCTAGTTTTGGTGGCAGGCGTTTCGCTTGCGTCGTGCGGGGGGGGGAGTAGTCTAGTCGACATTTCAGGAAACTATATTGAAGCAACAGCAGAGGAATTTGCAGAGGCTACTAGTGGCTATACTGCATCTACCAAAGGTTACGAATTTAGAATTTCTATTGATGCTGAGATTAGTCAAGATGTTGATATAACAGGGGTAGGACTTGAAGAAGGCAAGGCAAGGTTTGATTTTAATGGACTTATAGATTATGAAGGTAATATTTTCTTTGAAGGTGATGCGTATTTCAAAGGCACATTGCAAGGGCTTGAAGTCAAGTATGATGCTGACGGCAGTGTCTATTATGACAATGAAGCAGGAACAACATATCGCGATTTAAATGGAAAGAAAGAAAAATACACAAATTCTTCGGATCCTTCCATTTTCGAAAATATGTTTGAGGCTTTTAGTGGTGCTGTTGATTCTGAGGGAATAATTGAGCAATACCTTTCCGATCCAAATGGTAAATATCAAATCGCAACTTCTGACACATACACAAAGATAAGATTTGATGTTTCAGAAACTGTCGAGGGGTCGGAAGATATGGCA
>CALWEZ010000044.1 GCA_944377455.1 uncultured Clostridia bacterium | reverse complement strand
TTGTAGAAGGCTCTTCTAAGTTGTCCGAGAAAGCAGTTGAAATTTGTGAGAAATATAATGTTAAATACCATTATGGAGATATTTACTGCTCCGATAACTTCTACACCGACTTTGACCAAATCAAACTAGCCAAAGAGAAAAATCTTTTAGGTGTGGAAATGGAAAGCGCAAGTCTATATCTAAATGCCAAGAAGTTTAAAAAGGACACTCTCACCATGTGCGTTGTGTCAGATAGTTTAGTGACAAAAAAAGCGCTGTCTGCAAGTGAAAGAGCGAATTCTTTTGATGACATTGTTAAAGTTGCCCTATCTATTGCCTTGAAAAAATAAAAGGAGAGGAAAAAATGCTATCATGTGAAGGAACAGGAAAGAATATCGAACAGGCGGTGGAAAACGCCCTCTTTGAACTTAAAGCGTCAAGAGAAGATGTCGATATCAAAATTTTAAATCCAGGCGGATTTTTGAAAAAAGCCAAGGTGCTTGTAACTATCTCTGAAGATGCCAGAGAGAAGTATGAGAAAAGGGAAAAGTTGAAGAGGCAAGAACAAGAAGAAACAAAGATTGAAGTCAATGTCCACGAACCTAAAGTTAAAGTGGAACAGCCAAAGGTCAAAGTTTCAGTTGAACAGCCGAAGGTTAAGGTTGATGTGGAACAACCTAAGGTCAAGGTCGATGTTGAACAACCAAAAGTGCAAATTTTTACAGACGAAGAATATGTTGTGACAGAAAAAAGCGAAGAAAGACAACATAATGTTGAAGAAAAGCAATATAAAACTGTTGATGCGGAAAAACTTATAAAGGATATTCTGGACGCGCTTGACTTAACTGCCGAAATAACAGTGAACGAAGATGATAAATTTATCCGCTACCTGCTCACTGGCGAAAACCTAAACGATTTAATCGGTCATCACGGCGAATGTTTATACGCACTCTCATCTTTCATAAGCGCTGTGTGCAAAAACGACAAGCATAAGAAAGTTGTTTTAGATGTTGAGAACTACCGCTCAAAGCGTGAAGAGACCTTGAAGGCACTTGCTGAGCGCATTGCAAACAAGGTGGCGAAAAGTGGAAGATATTATAAGTTTGAACCTATGGACGCCAGCGAAAGAAAGGTCATCCACACCGCTCTTCAAAATGACGACAGAGTGACCACTATGAGTAAAGGCGAAGAGCCAAGAAGATATTTGATTGTTTTCCCAAGAGAATATAAAGAATAATTTTAAATAAATATAATAAGTATTAAAAATTAACAAAAAAATAGCAAAAATTTTGATTTTTTGCTATTTTTTTGTGTTTTTTATAAAAAATTAAAATAATTTATTAAAATTGCTTTTTATAATACAGAAAAATATTTCAAATAGATTTATAAATAAAATTTTATTTTAATGTATTTGTTTTTTATATATAATATTAATTATTTTTTTAATTTAATATTTTATTTAATTTTTTATTCAATTATTTCTCCTGTTTCTTCCTCTTGAAGTAAGGTAAATGTCATATAGGCTGGATTGTGGTCGGAATATTCAAAATCTGTGTCAATGTTTTCTATGCTGTCAATTTGAATATTATCAGAAACTAAAAATCCATCTAAAACAACGGTATAGTTGACACCCTTTTCATAAGGCATGTCTGTGGAACGACAAGTTGCCACACTCGTATCTTGTGCAAAGGAAAAATGCTCTGGAAGTTCCTCTTCGCTAATTGCCTTCACCCAATCAGGAACTTTTTGCTGAGAAGAAAAACTATTTATACTGTTTGCTATATCGTGATTCCAATCGCCTCCTGCAATCACATAGTTACCTTTGTTATATTCTCCCTGCATAAAAGTTAAAAGCATGTCAAGTTGCTTCGCCCTTATCTTGCCTCCCTCATCATACGCACTCATATGTAAATTGATAAGCACAAGTTGCTTGTCTGAATTTTGAATTGGAAGATAATTAACTTCAAAACATCTGTCAAGGTCAAAGAATTTTTGAATGAAACTTTCATCAATCGGGAAGGAACGGCGAACGCTTTCTGAAATTTGATATTTAGACAAGGTTACTTGTCCACTCTTGACCGCCCCTATTGGATTGGTAGGAGGATAGATTAGATATCCTGTATGCATATTTTCAACATAGCTATTTGAGTATTCTGAAAAGCTTTCGCAAATCATTTCATATTGGTTAACAAAGTGACTTCTATCAGCTTTTACATCCACCTCTTGAAAAAAGGAAAAATCTGTGTTGAGATTTTGAATGGTTTCTATTGCGCCGTTTGTGTTGTATAAAACAACTTCTTCACTGCTTGCGCGCGACCTATCGCCCGACACCTTTGTGCCGTCAAGCATCTCTCCGCTATCCATAAAGAAGGAAAAATCATGCGAATATGCTCCAAAGCCGATATTGTATGTGGAAATGGAATATGACTTATCAAGCTCCACCACCGCTTCGGTGTTATTATTCACCGCCACTTCTAGATTGTCTTTAATTCGATAGTAACCTACCGACAGATAGGTAACATAGCTTAGTAACACGACTAAAACAAGTAGAATTACAAGCAACAAACTAACTCCTGCAATTTTCCAACCCTTTTTCATTATTCCTCCTTACTAAAATCTTCTTATACCAGCAC
>CALWEZ010000043.1 GCA_944377455.1 uncultured Clostridia bacterium | reverse complement strand
CATATGCATGGAGTCTGCCATCGCGCCGTTATTTCCAACGCCTTTAAAGTGCGACAACGCAAAGCAACCATTGTGGCAACAGATACAAGGCTGAATATCTTCCAATCTATCTTCCATAAGTTTGGTTACCCATTCGCCGTCGACAAGGAATTGTCTCGCCACGCCCATAGCGTCGATTTTGCCCTTGGCGATTGCTTTTGCGGCGGTGTCTGGCTCCATTCTGCCAGCACACACAACAGGAAGATTTGTGAATTTTTTGATATGAGCGACGTCGTCCAGATTGCAGTTTTGAGGCATATACATAGGCGGATGTGCCCAATACCACGCATCATAGGTTCCGTTATCGCAGTTGAGCATATCGTAGCCAGCCTCTTCAAGATATTTAACAGCCTTTTCACTTTCAGGCATATCGCGTCCAATTTCTTTATACTTTTCTCCTGGGATTGCACCGACATTGAAATCTTTGGTCTTGCTGACAACGGAGTAACGAAGCGAAACTGGATAATCTTCTCCGCACGCCTTCTTAATCGCTTTCACAATGTCGGTTGCAAAGCGGTATCTATTTTCAAAACTTCCACCATACTCATCCGTTCGCTTGTTGGTGTATTCATGCGTGAATTGGTCGAGTAAATATCCTTCATGCACGGCGTGAACTTCCACACCATCAACGCCTGCTTGCTTACATTTAAGCGCAGTTTTAGCAAACGCATCCACCATTTTTGTTATCTCTTTCTTTGTTAGCACTCTGCTGTAGGCTCCTTCCACCCAGCGAAGAGGAAGCTTGCTTGGAGAGGCGCAAAGGCGAGATAGGTCAAAGATAGGCTTAACAAGGGTTCCTAAGAATTTGTTTTTAAGCATTGGAATCATCTTTGTTGGCACTGAAAAGGAACGACCAAAGCCAGCAGTGAGTTGCACAAAGAGTTTTGCACCAGTTTCGTGCACCTTTTCCATAAATGGCTTTAATTTTCTGAAAGAGCGTCTGCTTTTATAGAGCCAGCCATTGCCCATCATATTTCTAAGTGGAGCGATGCCTGGAATTAATAGCCCGACATTGTTTTTGGCAAGGTTCAAGATGAAATTTCCTGCATCCTTATCAAAGTGATGAGGCTCCATCCAACCGAAGAGCGATGTTCCGCCCATTGGGCATAAAACAATCCTATTTTTGATTTCCAAATTTCCAATCTTCCATGGCGTGAAGAGTGGTTCGAATTTTTTATCCATAATTTTCTCCTTTTACTTTAAACTAAGTATAAAAATTTTTGCAAAAAATGTCAAAGAAAATAACTTATTTTTAAAATTTTTTATGATTTTATCTTTAAATAATGAAAATAAGATTTTGTATAAATATTCATTTTTTATTTGATTTATTCAAAAATATATGCTATCATAATAGCATGAAAAAGGAGGCGGTCATGTTTCTATATCTCTATGACTTAGTCGATTTTGACGGTGTCGGAAATGTTACAAAAACTAGAAAATGTGATGATGAAAAAAAGGTGACTTCGAACTTTATATATTTGGTGTGTAAGTATAATCAGTATTTACTTCACGAAAAGTCGCTTAAAGCGAAGGAGAAGATGGAAATTCCTGCCTTTTTTAAGGAAGATTTGGAAAAATTGCTATCTAAAATTGAAAATGGGCAGGTGAAAAAGGAGTTTGCATTAAATGAAGTGGCAAAAAGTTCTTTGCCTGAGGTAAAAAAGATAATTGAAGAAGCAAGATGTGATAGGGATATAATAGATAAGCTTAATGCACTTGTTGATGTCAACTCTCTTGAATTTTCAAAGAAATTTAAAGGGATTGTCAATAAAAAACAACTTGAATACATAATGACACATATCTCAGCGCAACTCATGGATGAGATAGGCGAAATTCTTAAAAACGAAGTGAGCGACAAAAAGGTCAAAAGCACGCTCTACAAAAAAATCATTTCCTATAATGGACTGGTGAACGCAGTGACGAAAATATAGGCGAAAACTGCGCATCTGCTCATTTTCGAACGAGTTCGAAAAGTATCGCGTTGACACTTGTTTTCGCCTATCAGCGACCAAACGAAATCGCACTCACATTCGTTCGTTGGCGATTTGTCGCTACTTAAAGTGGTTTTGATTATATAATCAATTTTTGATTTTGCGAAGCGTAGAAATGTGTTCGGAAAGCATAAATCAAAAATCACCTACAGGGAAGAGGATTGAGTTGCGGAGTAGTGGTTGGGAAAATTTATTTTCCGTGCGTTAAGCGGAGTTGCAATAGTATTTACTCTTTAAATTTTTATCAAAAACTTTGGCTAAACACTTGACATTTAGGTTTTATTTAAGTAAAATAATACCGTCTTTATTTAAAGGCGTTTTATTGTTAGCCCCGATAAGATGCTTTAAAAGAAGATGAAATGTCCAAAAAAAATATTTTAGGGAGATAAAAATGAAAACATATATGGCTAATCCAGTCACTGTTGAAAGAAAATGGTATCTCGTTGATGCCACAAATATGCCACTTGGCAGACTTGCAAGCCAGGTTGCTGACATTTTGACTGGTAAAAATAAAACAATATACACACCAAATGTTGACACAGGAGATTTCGTTGTTGTTATCAATTCCGATAAGGTGGTTTTAACTGGAAAGAAATTAGAACAAAAGAAACTTCGTTGGCATACAGGTTATGTTGGTGGACTTAAATCTGTTGACTATAAGACACTTATGGCAAAGGATTCAAGAAAAGTTATTGAACATGCAGTTAAGGGTATGCTTCCAAAGAATTCACTTGGAAGAAAAGAGTTCACAAGACTTCATGTCTACAAGGATGCAAATCACGAGCAAATCGCACAAAAACCAGAGCAAGTTGCTTTAAAAGGAGTTATTGAATAATGGCAAAGAAACAAGATAAAATTGAGGCTTTTATTGCAACAGGAAGAAGAAAAAAGTCAATTGCAAGAGTTAGACTTGTTCCGGGAAATGGAAACTTCACAGTCAACGGCAGACATGTGGATGAGTATCTTCAAAGAGATACACTCATTTTGATTGCTAAGCAACCACTCACTTTAACAAACACAGCAGACAAATTCGATGTTTTTGTCAATGTTGTTGGTGGTGGAATTGCAGGTCAAGCAGGTGCCATCTGCCACGGAATTGCAAGAGCACTTGTTAAGGTTTCTGAAACCTACAAGCCAGAACTTAAACAAGCAGGCTTCTTAACAAGAGACCCAAGAATGAAAGAGAGAAAGAAATACGGTCTCAAGAAAGCAAGAAAAGCACCACAATTCTCAAAGAGATAAAAACAGAGAACAAATCTCTGTTTTTTTGTTGTATTTTTCCTTTTATTGCTTTTTGCTTTTGTTAATAAAGGTGGTTATAAAAATGGAACCACTTGCCAGCACAACCGGTATCATCGCATAGCCTAATGCATATGTTGTTGTTAAGCCGGGTGCTGAGAAACTAAGAGATTTAAATTTGAAATTTTCAACATAGGCATAGATTAGTGTAAATGAAGTGCTTTCTCCCTTATCAACGTCCACATCTCTCGAATTAAGTTGAGTTATGTTTCGGCTTAAATGAGACCAGTAAAATCTTCCACCAATGTCATAATCTGAGTTGTTCACAATTTCCACTTCAACGCTGTCGTTAACCCTTTCCATATTCACTTCAATATTAAGTTTAGGTGTAAATACAACAGGGAAAGCAATCATAATTGCAAAACTTGCCACAAAAATTAAAGCCGTAGTGATTAAAAGCCATGTTTTCTTCTTTGGTTTATCTTCAGTTTGATTTTTGCTAGGAGTTGCTTTCATATTTTTTCTTACTAAAGCGCCTTTTACTATATCCACAACCAAAAGAACAGTGCACATAATCAGCATAACTAAAAAATTAATAAAGGCGCCTAAACTTAACACTTTAACCAATTCGTTGTCAGAAACAGGATAATTGAGATTTATTCCAGAAATTATGGTAAACACAAAAAGCGCGATAAATGCCCCACCTAAAAGTATGTAACTAGTCCATTTTAACTTGTCTTTCGTGATAAAATTGTAGGTTTTGACAGCACATATGCAAATAAAAAAGGCAAAAATCGTCCAATAAAAGGCGATAACTTGGTTTAAATTCCACTGTTCTTGAAGTGAATAGCCGGCTTCAAGCACAATTGCGTAAATTAAACTGTCTATTGCAAGTAAAAAGAGAATGGATGTAAACACAATTGAAACAATATTTAGAGACTTAACACTTTTATTTTCCATATTAACTCCTTTATTCATATCTCATTGTAACAAATTTAATATAAATTTGAAAGCATTTTCATGCTTAAATTCTTTTTTTGTTTAATATTATGGATTTTTAAATTATTTTCAATTATCTGCTAAAAAAGTAGCAAAAAACGCAAGACTTAAACAAAACAATTAATTTTAAAGTAAAGATTATTGTGTTGAACATCACAAAAATTAATTTTACATAATGTAAGTTTCTTAATCAAATAGGAAAGGTTTATATGCGAATTAAAAACTTATTCTCCATAAGGAAGAAAAATTGGGAAATTCTATCAAACTAAATTATTTTTGTAAATATAAAAATTAAAAAGAAAAATTTTTCTTAAAAGATTGACATTTTATGCGCATATCCTATATAATAACATTGTGCTTTAAAATTATGCTTACGTGGCGCAGCAGGTAGCGCACAGCCTTGGTAAGATAAAAAAGACATCTTTAAAACAACTAAATACACCTAAAAAATCGTCGAACATTTGGTTCGTGCTGATGTGGCTCAGGGGTAGAGCACCGCCTTGGTAAGGCGGCGGTCGCGGGTCCGATTCCCGCCATCAGCTCCAGAAAACAAAATCGCTAAAACCCTTATAAACAAAGGGATTTAGCGATTTTTTAATTTTTAAAAACATTTATTAATTTTCCTAATAAAACACATTTGCTGTCAATTTTAGGACTAATTGCTGTCAAAATAGGGACAAAAAAATAGACCGATAGTTCAATTTACAACTATCGGTCTAAATTGTTCTAAACTTGCCTAAAACTAACATATTTGCTGTCAATTGCTGTCAAAATGTTGATGATACAACTCAATAAATTTATCAACAGCAGCTTCATAGTAAAAACACTGTTTCGCACTTTGTTTATTATTTGGATTTAAG
>CALWEZ010000042.1 GCA_944377455.1 uncultured Clostridia bacterium | reverse complement strand
TAAAACTTAAAGATTACATAAAAAATATCAAAAATGTGGAACGCGTGGAACTTCTTCCATATCACAGTATGGCAAAGGAGAAATACAAAAATTTAGGAATTAAATACCGCCTTGAAAATGTGATTGATATGGATAAGGAAAAATGCAAACAACTTGAAAAGTTTTTGCGAGAAAATTTGAAAAAATAATAAAAACAAAATAAAAATTTTTACTAAATAAAAAATTTATTAAATAAATCAAAAAAACACTAAAAAATGTGATTTTTTAGTGTTTTTTCGTTAATTTTTAGTCATTTTAATATTATTTTTTGATTTTAATTTGATTTTATAAATAAAAAAACATTACAAAAATAATTTAATTAAATTTTTATAGAAAATTAATATTTTTAATTTATTTAACAAATATTTTTTCATTTAATATATATTTTTTGTAGATTTTGTAAGTTTATTTCTATTAATTTTTATATTTATTTTTAAATATTTTTTATAATCTTTTATTTTTCAAATATCAACTTAAAGATTTTAAATAGTTCACTAATTTTTCTAATAATTCATTTGCGAACTTTTCATCCTTGTGGAAGAGATAGATTTTCAGTTTTGGCTCGGTGCCACTAGGGCGGAGTATGAACGAGCCATCTTTTATTTTAAATTCCAAAAAATTTTGTTTTGGCAATTTTGTATCATCATTTTGATAGTCGATTATTTTTGTGATGTTTAGGTTTAACTCTTTAAGTTTGGTTTTCCTAATCTTGTCGACAATGCGTGCCGAGTTTTCTATTTCAATGGAACTAGAAAGAGATGTAAGTTTTCCATAACGCACATAAATGTAGTTAAGATAATCAACAAGCGTTTTGTCGTTATTTTTTAATTTTTCTGCGATTATTGAGATTAAAAGCGACGCGGAAATTCCGTCTTTATCGAAGGAATTGTTGACTGAGTATCCACAACTTTCTTCGTATATTAGCACAATATTTTCTCTGCCATACTTATTTGCTAGTTCCTTTGCCTTATTTCCCATGCTCATAAAACCAGTGAGAGTTTTATATAGTTTTGCCTTGTTCTTTTTGCATATCACATCGATTAACGGACTTGTCACCACGCTTGTGATAACAATCTTGTCTTCGGTGTTTGAAAGTAGGTAGTCGGCGAAGATATATCCAACTTCATTGCCGCTAAGTTTCACAAACTCATTATTATGTTTCACCATAACGCCAAGCCTGTCGGCATCTGGGTCGGTGGCAATGATGATGTCGTTATCAAATTTCTTTGCCACTTTTTTTGCTTCACAAAATGCCTCTTCAAATTCTGGATTTGGATATGGACAAGTGGAAAAATCTGGGTCAGGCTTTGTTTGTACTGCGTTAAGTTTGAAGCCATTATAGTTTAACAGTTTTTTGACCGCTTTGAAACCTGTGCCATTTAAGGCAGTGTAAGTGATTTTTAAGTTTCGCTTTTTGTTTTCATAAGTGCCTGCAATGAATTTGCCGATTATATCATCTTTAACATATTTTATCTTTCCGAGTTTATTTTTGTAGATAGAATTGTAACTTTCCACCTCATCAGTCGCATCAAAAAGTTTTGTTATCTTCTCCTGGATTTCTTTATTTATCTGGATGCCGTCAGAGCCATAGATTTTGATACCGTTATATTCCTTCCTATTATGGCTTGCAGTTATCATGATGGATAGGTCGCTTTCATAATAGGTTGTGGCGTAGACAAGCACAGGGGTTGGGCAAAAGTTTTTAAAAAGTAAAACTTCCACATTATATCTTCTAAGTACCTTTGCAAAAAGCCTAGAAAAGCGTTTGCTATGTTTTCGCGTGTCAAAGCCTATCACAACCTTTGCATTTTTATCCACAAGATATTTTCCAACCGCGCTTGCAAGTTTAGAGACTGTAAGTTCGTTTATCTTATTTGAGCCAAGTTCCATAATTTCTCTTATGCCTCCTGTTCCAAAAGAGAGTGAAGAAGAAAAGTTGTCCTTGATTTTTTCTTCGCTAAGTTCATTAAGTTTTTTCGATAATTTAGTGTCTTTTATGTTTTCCAGCCAGTAGGAATATTTGTTTTCCATAGTTACCTCGAGATTATTATAAAAAAGTTGAAGATAAATGTCAAATCTATCATTTCGATAAAAAATAATTAAGATTATAAAAAATGTTCTTTATTTATTTTGAATAATTATTAAATTAATATATAATTAAATCTAAGAGACATCATGTTTCTTAGGAGGAAGAATGAAAGTTTTGATTTTAACCGTTTCGGCTGGCGAGGGGCACAACTCGATGAGTCGAGCGATTTCTAATTATTTGAAAGACACCTATAATGATGTTGAGATAAAGCAGGTCGACCTTTTCAAAGATGGTCCGATGACGGCGAAGAAGAAGCAAGCAGGCTGGATGGTCAACGATGGTTATTTTACTTTAGTTAAATATTTTATCAAAATTGCCAACAGTCAGTTTGAGCGATTGAAACGAAGAGATGTAACGAAAGACGCGTTCACTCTTAGAAACACCTTTATAAAGCCAGCAAGGCCATATGTTGAAGAGGTCATAAACGAATTTAAGCCAGATGCAGTGTTTTGCGCTCACACCTTTGCGGCAATCATACTCAGCGACCTAAGAAAAGAGGGCAATGAGAACGCACTTAACGCCAGAGTGGTGACCGTCGTTTCAGACTTTGACGTTGCGCCATACACGGAATTACTCACAGAGGTTGATTATATCATAACTCCGACGGATGACTTTGACGAGGACCTACTAAGGCGTGGCTTTGATTTAAATAAGCGTATAAGCTTTGGCATTCCTATTCAAGCCAAATTTGGCATATATATCGACCAAAAAGAAGCACGCCGTATGCTTGGTATCGACGAAAACAAGGACACTGTCATGCTTATGAGCGGTGGCGTTGGCTTTGGAAATACCGCAAAAGTAGTTTTGAATTTAAATAAGTGCCAACACGACTTTCAAATCGTCTGTGTGTGCGGACGCAATGAAAAGTTAAAAAAGCAACTTGAAAGCTTAAAAGAGCGTGGCAAAATCAAGAAATATATAAAAATTTTGGGCTTTGCGAACAATGTCGATGTCATCATGAGTGCGTCAAATGTGCTTATCGGCAAACTTGGAGGCTTGTCGACCAGTGAGGCGTTTTCGAAATATCTTCCAGTTATCAGTTACAAAAAATTACCATTTCAAGAATACGACAATATGTTATATTTAAAAAAGAAGAATGTTTGTGAATGCATCACTAAAAATGGCAAAATTTATGAACTTGTCGATATGGTTTTAGAGAATAAGGATAAATATTATGAGCATTTAGACAAGATAAGGCGTCCAAATGCCACTAAAAACATCGGCGACTTACTTTATAGCGGAAAAGTTAGCTTTCAAAATTAGCATAGAGAAAATGTAAAGTTTCCAAAGTTTTAAATTGTGTTTCTTTGTTTAAAAAGTTATCTTTGATTGAAATAACATAGCAAGTCGGCGTATAAAAAAGAGATGAAATAACAAAGTGGCGAAAATATAAACGTAACGAAAGTAAAAAAGCATAGAAAAAACAAAAAGTATTAAAAAAATGTATTCAAGATTAAAAAAATCAAGTCTTAGAAGGCTTGATTTTTAATTTAAAATTCTATATTTATTTTTAATCCACTTTTCAAACTATGCGTATTTTTAAACTATTTGTTTTTGCCAGGAGCGAAAATGACGGTGAGTAGCGATATTGCCATTGTGGCTATCATTCCCCAGCCGATGCTGTAAGTTGCGCCAGCAAGTTCAAGAATTCCGCCTGATATGTCTCCGCCCATGATAACTTCGTTGCAATATACCGCCAGCATAATTCCAGCGAGTGCCATAAAGATAAAGAAGAAAAGAGCGAACCATCTTGCGCTGACATACGACTTATTCTTTGTTGCCTTGGTGATTAGGTTGATAAGTGTGATTATCAGCATTATGCCAGCAAAAACAAGAGCAAGAATGAGAGCCACAGCCACAACAGTAAGATAGGCGTGTTGACCACTTTCAAAATTTATTAGGTCAAATAGTGAGCCGTCTGGAAATGTGTAACCCTCCAAAGTTCCTTCGCCGTTAAAGTTGTAAATTCCGAACGCTGGCTGAGTGAACAGCACAATTCCGCCAACTCCTAAGATGATTGTGATTATTGAAAAGATGATTGTCAGCATTTCGACCTCCTAAAAGCCATATAACAATATGATATAACCTTAGAATTATTTTGTCAAGTATATTGCAAAAATATTAAAACGAATTAAATTTTCAATTTTTTATTTGACAATATGTAAGTTTAAGTTATAATTAGAATAGAAAAGGGCGAAAGACGCAAACTAGAAAAAGGAGGCGTTATGAAAAAAGAAAATGGTAAATTTAAATCTGATTATCAACGCATGTGCTTTGGTGCGTTTGAACTGACAGGCAATCCATATATAGCACAAGAAATGATAAAAGAAAACAAAAAAATAGCGGAGGGCGAGCAAACAAAGGGAAATCAGGAGCGTGAAAGGGGATGATTTGCAATTAAAACGGCTCTTTGGTTATTGTTGTTTAGGCTAGATAGAGATTATATTTCAAAAGAAAGTAAAAATAGGTTTATTATGAGTTTAAATTTAAAGGCGATTGTGATTAAAGGGAATAACGCAAAGGAGAAGGATAAGAATATTCTTCTTTTTTCGCTTGAAAAGGGCAAAATTTGGGTAACGCTTAAAGGGGTGCGAGGCGATAAGGCGAAGATGAAATACGCCAAAGAGCCTTTTTGTTTTGGCGAATATATCGTTGAAGAAGGCAAGGTCAACAATGTTGTGACGGGCATGGATATAATTGAAGATTTCAACGAGATAGCAAAGGATGTTGACAAATATTTTGAAGGCAATGCCATGCTTGAAATTGTGCAAAGTTTGGACTTTGAAGGCGAAAGGGAGCGCTATGAGGTGTTTATGTCGCTAATTAACGGTCTTAAAATTTTGGCGTTTCATAAGACGACGCGTCTATCTGTGCTTTTAAAGTTTATGCTCAACATCTTTGAAATCTATGGGATGAGATTATACAGCGAAAAATGCTCATGCTGTGGTGGCGATTTTCATGACAACATCTACATAAATCATCAAGTCGGCGAACTTGTCTGCTCTTCGTGCAAAACCTTTCAAAGCGAACTTATCGGCAAAGGCGAGTTCAATCTAATACGCCTACTTTCGAATTTGCCGTATGAAAAACTCCCTAACTTCCCTGAGGAAGTGGGAGAAAAAACACTGAAATTACTTGTAAAAAACTTCTATAATAGGTTTGACAAAAACTTAAAAATGGTGGGCATTTTAAACTAACTTATCCACTGAGATATCCACAATTTGACCATTTTTTGTTTCAAATCTGACAAAATTTTTGCCACTTTCGCTTATCACAATGAAATCGTCTGTGGATAACGGCAAGAAGCCAACCACATTTCCTAAAAATCTCGATAAATTTTCTTCGTTTATCTTTAATCTCTCGTCAAGTAAATTCTTTGCAAAGCGGTAGTCTTTAACCTTAATTGCCTCCAAAAAGCGATAGGGCGAAAGTTCTTCGGCAAAATTTCCGCTGTTATAGTCAAACGACAAACTTTCCACATTTATCTTATCGTCAAGAAATTTAAATGTGGCTTTTTTTATTCGATTTTCGCAATCGTCTAGTTTACTGTTAAGCGACAAAGTATTCTTTTCAAACTCAATATCCTCGCCTTCAAAGTGTGAAAGATGAGAGTTTAAAGTGTTGAAAACATAGAGGTCGTGCTGAAACTCAAGGCAGGCGAAGTTTCCTGTTTTGAAGATTTTGTAATTTGACGTGTCATGCAAGCAGTTATATGAGACACAGTAGTTTTTGAATGCAAACTTTATTTCGTTTTTTGTGACGGCAATCTCACACTTTTCGCCGTTAAAAAAAAGGTTCTCCGTGTTTGTCACAACAAGGTCATTGTCGGTGTTAAGTAAAAGCAGTGTGAAATCTTCCATATCATAGACGGAATAGCGCGAGGTGTTTTGTAGGTTATTTAGGTTGATGTAAAAGGGAATATTATGTCTAGAATAGACTGCAGGATAGACGAATATTCTATCCTCATCCTCAATTTCCAGTTTGTCATTTTCGTCTAGTTCATAAGAGATTTCGTCGGTTTTAATAAGGCATGGATATGCTGATTTTAAAATTATTTTCTTCATAAATTAAGATATGATATAAACTTTGTAAGTATGATTAAATATATCAACTTAACTAAATGTAAAATCAATAATTTTCACACTTGACAAAAGTGAATTTATATATTAAAATATGAGTAGGGGAGGGGATATGGAAATTATAGGCGAAAGTAAAGAGAAGGATATTGACCTTGTTGGCATTTTGTTTTCCGACGATGAGGTGAGAAGCGACATGGGAAAGCTCATTTCGAGCATTCCAGAAAATGTGAAAAAAGAGATGTTCACAGATGAGCTTGGTGGTGAGAAATATTACGATAAAAATGGCAAAAGAGTCAAGTTTGAAGCTGATGCCGTTTATGTCACACTAAATAACACCATGGTGAGAAATTTTAGTTACAAAAATGGGAATGTTGAAATGAAGATACATGTGAATAAAGTTCTTTATGATAACGGCACAAACAATCCTTATCCAGAAAATTATATGCGTCAATATTACAATCTTAAAATGGATAATTTTCTGCCGAAAGTGGAGTTAGTGTATAAATGCAAGCCAAAGCCTGTGAAAGATAAAGACGGCATAGACAAACTGCAGGTCAAAGAAGTGACAAAAGTTTTATTGGAACAGCGCGCAACTGGCGAAAGAAAAATTATGACTTTGCGTAATCAATTTGTCTATGTTCCAGAGCAGAGACGCAACTTAGAACATGTGGGATATTTTACTGAATTAGGCGAGAAAGAAAATGCAAATAAAACTGAAAGTAAAATAATAAGAGAAGAGAAATAAGAAGAGCGAAAACTCTTCTTTTTTGTTATACCCTTATGTTTATATTAGGTATGCAACGATAGTGAATTAATTTTAAACATAAAATAACAACAAAATTTATTGTTTAAACCTCTCGTTTTAGGAAAGAATAGTTTTAGAGAGGTGAGTATGAATATTTGGAATGATAACGAAGTTAAATCGCTTTTTGAAGAGGTGGAGAGAGTGAAAAGTGCTGGACGACCGCTTAGAGAGGCGTTCAATAAGCATGCAGAAAAGTTCGATAGGAAAGCAAACAGCGTGAGAAATTATTACTATCACGAAGTGGATAATCTTGAAAAGGACAAGGGGCGTTGCAAGCGTCTTAACATCGACCTTAAAAAGCACTCCAAAAACAAACTTGTTCCATTCACAAAGGAGCAGGAAGAGAGTTTTATGAAGGAGATAAAGGCGTTGACAGAAAGTGGCGTCTCTGTGCGCTCTGCGTGTTTCAAACTTTCAGGTGGCGACATGACAAAGATGACAAGGCTTCAAAATAAATATCAAAATTTAAAATCGCAAAAGGAAATGCCAAATAACATCATAAAGTTTAAGCAAAAATTTTTGACCGACAACGACATCAACAGCCTTTTTTTAGGGCTTGTTAAACTTGTCAAGAAAAACACACAAGACACCATAGAAGCACGCGTTAGGCAGGAAAAGGAAAATTCCGCATCGCTTTTAAAGGAAGCATATTTGGAACTTTCCAAAAAGGACAAGGAGTTATTTTCCGTCAAAGAGAACTTGAAGTCTTTAAAACTTGAAAATGAACGATTAAACTTGCGTTTAAAAAAGATGTTACTTTCAAAAACACACTTAAAAGAGACAAACGCATAAAATTTTAAGGTGGCAAAATATCAATATCACATAGTTTGTGTAATAATGCGCATTAAGAAGATATTTTCATTTGGAAAATGTCTTTTTTTATGTTAAAATAATGCTATGGAAATGAAATTTGTCTCGTCAATAACGCTCTTTGAAGCAACAAAGGAAGTATTAAAAGAAATCGACTATAAAAACCTAAAAGAAAAAAATCTGGTTGTTGTGCCAGATAGTTTTTCCATGCAGGCAGAAAGTTTAATCTTTGATGTTCTAAATATCAAATCCACTTTTAACATCTCCGTCGTCGGCATTTCAAGGCTGGCAAGCAAGATTTTGCGTGAACACAACATAGATTTCGATCGTATCAGCGGACTTGACGAGATTTTGTATACCTATGAAGCGATAAAAAGAAGCGAAGATAAGTTTTTATATTTCAAAAACTATGGCATAGACTTTGCACAAAGCATACTCGAGATTTTAAAGCAGTTTTCTAATTGCGAACTCGATGTGGAAGACATAAAAGAAACCGAAGATGAAGTGCTGTCAAAAAAGATGCACGACTTAAGGCTAATTTATGAAGAATATCTCAAACTTTTAGAAAACAAACTTGATTTGTCGAAACTACTAGACTTTTTCCTTGAAAAAAGCGAGTTTTTCGATTTAAAAAATTACAACCTATATTTTGTCAATTTTGACAGTTTTTCAAGACAGATTTTTTCCTTTATCTGCTCGCTTGTCAGCAAAGTGAACAAGGTGGTCATAGGAATTTCTAAGCCATTCGGCTATGGCAATTCATATATCTATGAAACGGACACCACAAAGAAGATGCTTGCACTTGCCACGGAAAAAGGCATAACCGTCAAGGTTCAGGAAAGAACGCCAAAACTTTCAGCGGATAAACTTGCCGTTTTAAAGAATGTTTTTTCAGTGCAAACTGAGAAATATTCTTCGCCATATTTTTCTAACATTGTGGCAAGCGACGAAAATGACGAACTAGAGTTTGTGGCAAAATACATCTCATTTATGCTCCGTCAAGGCGCACGCTTTAAGGATTTTTCGATTGCAGTTCCCTCAGAAAACTATTTCAACAAGATTTCAAAGTTGTTTTCAAAATACGACATCCCTATCTATGCCGACTACACGCTGTCACTCGGCGATGTGGCGGTCAGCAAGTTTTTCCTTAAAATGCTGTCAGAGACAAGTGGGATAAATAAGGAAGGCATTGAGTATCTTCTTTACTCTCCGCTTTTAAACATTGAAAATCGTGATGAAGAGCTCAAACTTGTCGATTATTATGAGATTGAAAATATCAGCGAATTTAAAGCGCACTCAAGTTGTCTTAATGAGATTTTTGACATCCTTTCTGAATTTAAGGAAAAGGACAAGATAAGCACTTTCGTGGCGTCGTCAAGAAAAATTTTAGACATAATGAAGGCAAATTTTGAAAATTTAACGATTACCGATGTGCAGAAACAAAGCGAAAATGAGCAGGCGCTTATATATATAGAAAAGATACTAAAAGAGATTGAGAATAAGGACAGCGTTTTAAGCATTAAAGACTATCAATATCTTATGTCGACAATCTTTATGGGCATAAAGGTGGAGACGGTGCCGTCATACATAGACGCCGTGTATGTGGGCGATGCCACAAAGAGTTATTTTGCCGACGTGCCTTATCTTTTCATTCTAGGCGCAACCGCATCAAACTTACCGCGCACCGAAAAGGATAACGGAATTTTGACCGATGAAGATTTATCGAAATTAAACTACTTAAAGCGAATTGAGCCAGAGATAAGGGTGATAAATAGGCGTAATAGGCTTAAAATTTTTGAATTGTTACAGCACGCAGATAAAAAACTTTTCATAATAACTCCGCTCAACACCGATGGAAGAAAGGCAAGTTTTGTGGAAGATTTAATTAAAGTCTTTGGCTCGCCTTGCACTCTTTCCACATCCGCTCTTTTAAACTTTAAGCGTGCGGATCTGGACTACGAGAAAAAGATGAAACTGCTTATTTTTCACCTTGCTAACTTTAAAGTTGCCGAAGAGAACTTTAAGAAACTTGTAAGCGAGTTAGATGAAAAAACGGCAAGTTCTGTGGAAGAGATAGTCGGCAGGGAATTGTTCAATTTTGATTATGAAAACTTACAAAGAGTGCCATTTAGCGAAAAAATCTCCGCTTCGGAACTTGAGTGCTATTTTGCTTGTCCGTTTAAGCACTTTGTGTCCTTCACACTGAACATCAAGGAAAAGGAATATGCAAAGGAAGATAAGCGAAAGATAGGTAGTTTTAAGCATGAACTTGCAAAGGTCTTTGCAGAAGAAAATTCCTTTGATATAAAAAATCTCACTGAGAAAAATATAGAAGAATTTTTAAAAAGTGTGTTTGATGGACTTTGCAAAAAATATTTTGAGGATGTTTCGCTTAAAAACATCGCCTTTATGCACAACCTAAAGCGAGAGTGCAAAACCCTTCTATTAAATCTTGTATACGAGCAAAAGCAAAGCGATTTTAAAATTTCCAGCGTGGAAGAGCGAGTGGAAAGTAAACTAAGTGGTCTTAATTTTGTCGGCTACATCGACCGCGTGGACAGATACAAAAACTATGTAAGGATAATCGACTATAAAACTGGCGAAGTGGACGGTATTTTGAAAGATTTATACTACGGCAAAAAACTGCAACTACTTCTTTACGGCAAGGTGGCGTGCGAAAAGTTAAAATCGGAGTGCGCGGGACTATACTATTTCGACTGCAAAAGTAAGTTCAAAAAGAAGGATGCAAAAACCAAACTACTTAACGGCATAACGCTTAGGGATAACGAGATTGTCTATGCCACGGACTATCGCTTAGACGAAGAGAAATTTAGAAGTGACCTAATCGGCGCAGAGAAAAAGGCAAAGAAGGACGATTTTGATTTTAAATACGGAAATTTTGTCACTGATTTTCAAAAATATTTTGATTATGCGGTGGCAGTGTCTGAAAAGGCGATAGGGGAGATGCAAGAAGGGTATATCGAGCCAAAACCGCTGGAAGATGAGTGCCAGTTTTGTCCATACCTTTCCGTTTGCAAATATGCTGGCGCTGGCAAGCGAAAGAAAAGGAGGGTGTTTTAATGGAAATTAAAGAGCAAGAAAAAGTGCTTTCCTTTGACAAACAAAACTTAATCGTTTCTGCGTCGGCTGGAAGCGGAAAGACCTATGTTTTAATAAAATTTATCACAAAACTCATCTGTGAAAAACATATCCCCATTCGCAAACTTTTAATTCTCACCTTCACAAAAAACGCATCGGTTGAGATGAAAGAGAGATTGCTTAAAAACCTTAAAAGCGTGGAGAAGATGGATGATTTCATCTTAAAGCAGATAGACGATTTGTCAGTGTCGAACATCTCCACTATTCACTCCTATTGCGAGCATTGTCTTAAAAAATATTCCAATATTTTAAGTTTAAAAGAAAACTTTGTGCTGGCGGATGAAAATTTGTCCTATAAATTAAAGAAAGAAGCCATGACTAGAACCTTGAAAAAGGCGAAAAAAGAAGAAGACTTCTATCCTATATATTATGCCTACAATGGCAGTGATAAAAAATTGTTTGACGTCATATTAGAGATAAACAGCATGATGGAAGCGGTCTCAGATAGAGAAGCGTTCATAGAAAAAATTTTGACTAAACAAAGTTCCATTTATTGTGAAGCAGAAGAGATTGTGTCGAAAAATGTTGAAAATTTGGTCTCGAAAGTCAAAAAGCAGGTGGAAAGAGAGCATATCGACTTCGACTTTAAAATTGACGGACTACTTCAAGGCAGTTTACTTGATAAAGCCAATTTTTTATCGAATTACTCTTTTCCAAGGCTACCTAACAAAAAGGACATCGGCGACGAGAAGGCTTCTCTTTTAAAAGAGATAAAAAAGGAGCTACAGGATTGTTTTGACGATATAAAGGCACTCGCTTTAAACGAAGAGAAGATAAACGAAGAGCGAAAGGGCGAACTTGAAATTGCACTTATAAAACTTTACCTAGATTACTCAAAAGAATACGCAAAAATCAAAGACGCTCAAAACATTTTGGACTTTTCAGACCTAGAGCAAAATATGTTGAAACTCATTGAAAATGACCTTTTTCATGAAGACTTTGAATATGTTTTCATCGACGAATATCAAGACACAAACAATCTTCAAGAGCGTATTGTCAAAACGGTGGCAAAAAGTTCTCACTTTGTGGCGGTCGGCGATGCAAAGCAAGGCATCTATGGTTTTCGACTTGCAAGTTCCAAGATTTTCCTAAAGGATGTTGAAGATTTTGAGAAAAGTGCAAGCGATGAAGCGTTATATTTAAAATCAAACTTTCGAACAAGCGAAAAGATTTTAAACTTTATAAATGACCTATTCAAAGACGTGATGACTTTAGATAACACCAACATCGACTACAAAAACACCGCCATGCTTGAAGCGAAAAAGGACTTTAAAGACGACGGCGTTGTTGTTATCGACATGGTTATGCCAGAAGAAACGGAAGATGATGAAATAAAAGATGTCTACAGCGTCAAAGAAGACACTCTCTCATCAAACGAATTTAAACGAGAACTGCAAGTTGTTAAAATCAGAATAGACGAAGCGCTAAAGTCAAAAATATACGACACCGACTTAGAAGAATATCGGCAATGCGAGTTTAAGGATATTGCCATTTTGTCACGCTCAAGGTCGCCATTTTTCAACAAACTAAGCGAATACTTAAAAGAGTGTGGATATCCAGTTGTGGCAAACAAAAAGGAAAAACTTTTGGATATTCCAGAGATAAAGGTGTTTTTAAATCTTTTAAAAATCACGCTGGTGCAGGACGACGAAATAGCGTTACTCTCTGTGCTTATGTCTAACTTTGGCAAGTTAAATCAAGACCAAATTTTTGACCTAAAAAAAAAGGATGTTCCGTTATTTATCTGCGCGAGAAATAAATATCCTGAAATAATTGAAAATTTAGTTGAGTTTAAGACGAATGGGCAAGTCTATGGATATAGGCGAGCGTTTGAAATGCTGTTTGATAAGACAAATTATTATTCCTATTTAAGCACCCAGTCTGACACTTTGCAAGATTCCGTCAAAAAGTTTTTGGACGAGATAGAAAATTCCACTTTCGACTTTGACCTTCCGTCGCTTATCTCCTACTTTGAAAATGTCGATATTGAAGATGCTGAAATTTCAAGCGGTGAAAATGCGATACTTCTCACCACCATACATAAGACGAAGGGCTTAGAGTATCCAGTTGTCATGATAATCGGCGCGGGGAAGAGTTTGAAAAAGGCAGAGCGCCATGGCGAGATTGCTATGGACGCCGACTTAGGTATTGCTGTCAAGCGCTACGTTGACGGACAGGAAGAAAAGACAGTGAAACTGCTTGCAATAAGACAACTTTTAGAGCAAAAACGCTTTCAAGAAGAGATGATGATTTTCTACGTTGCACTGACGCGTGCGAAAAACAGGCTATATATCATTGGCGAGTATAAAAATCCATATTCGATAAAATTCGACACATATTTTGACTACATCTTTGCCACGCTAACTTTAACCGAACTTGAAACATTGTTAAGTTCCGAGCATTTAGAGAAGGGTGCTGTCAGTTTTAACCTTATAACCGAAGTGGAAGAGTTGCCGTTAGCAAAAGAGTTTGTCCACTTTGGCGAGGGCGATGGAAAGATAAAGGACGATGTGAAAAAATATCTTGAGTTTGAATATCTTTTCAAAGAAGAAGAGAATATTTCCTACAAAAATTCGGTGACAGGACTGACTAAAAAATACGAAGAAAACGAAGTCTACTTGCCGTCAAATGTTGTTGATGTCAATCTAGATGCCGTCGAAATCGGCAACGCTTATCACTTGGTGTTAAAGATGATAGATTTTAACGAGATAGAAAGCACTAAAGATTTAGAAAAATATTTTGAAAATTCCACTCTTTCAGAAATTCGCGATAAAATCGACTTAGATTTATTAAATAAAAACATCCAAATTTTAAAACCTTTCGTTAAGAACGGACAAGTTTTTAAAGAGCAAGAGTTTGTTATGAAGGACAGTTTAAAAAATCTAATAGGTGTTTCAAAAGTGGCGGATGATATTTTGGTGCAGGGCGTCATCGATTTATTTATATTAAATGAAAATACGGCGACACTAATTGATTATAAATATTCTTCAATAAAAAACAGCGAAAAACTTAAAAATAGATATAAAACTCAACTTTATTTATATAAAAATGCGATTGAAAATGGGCTAGAGGTTAAAGTGGAAAAAATGTTTTTATTAAATTTAAAAAATAACGATTTAATTGAAATTACCGAAGAATAATTGCTTTAATATTTAATGAAAATAATGAAAAATAGGCAAAAAATCGCCGAAAAAATAAATAAAAAAATAAATACTAAAAAAAATATCAAAAAATATTAAAAAAATATTGAAAATTATTAGTATTTATTTTTTTCTTGTGCTATACTAAAACTATCTAAGGAGGGATATCGTAATGAGATTAGATATCGTCACTGGCATTGTCGATTTTTTAGGCGACATTGCACCAAGAATAACAGAGGATGTGCTCTTTATTATCGCCATCGCAGTGGAAGCATTGATTGTGCTTTTCTTTCTCATTAAATCGGCTTTCTCATACGAGGCATGCCTAAATCGAACACTCGACAAAGTCAATTTTTGGCTTTTTGAACGCAAGGTTATAACGGAAGAAAATATCCGTGAATTTAACGATATGTTGAAAGCCAAAGGTCCAAAGAGACTATGCTATTTTTGGCAACAATACATATTGTTCCGTGAAGGCAACCCTTCCACATATCTCTCGTCAGAAAATTTGGTGGAAAAACCATTAAAGACCTCATCATATAACTCCAACATTAAAAATCTCAACATAATTAGCATTGCATGGGCGCTTATTATGGCGATTTTCTTCATCGTGCTTGACCCTGCTGGCAATGTTATGACCGCCGATGTGCTTGCAGGCGCGGTGTTTATAGTTGCACTCATATATCTCATCAATTTGATTTTCTCGATTTATCTTCGCGCAAGAAAAAATGCTCTACTTAATTCACTCTATCAAAGCGTTTCGATGTTCGGCAGATTTATGGACAATGCGTGCGTCGACCTTCCGTCATATATCGACTATCAAATTCTCTTCACACCACAGGAAATTGAAAAAGGTCAGCCAGTGCTTCGCGAATTTTTGGACTTCAAGGCAAGACGTGAAAAAGAAGAGTTTAACAAGGCAAAGCAGAACGATGTTGAATATGAAAAATACGATTTTTCTTCAGTTGGCGTCAACGGCTCAGTTGTCTTAGACAGAGCGATGAAAGAAAGCGAGTTATATTTAAAGAAAAAAGAGAAGATGCTTGTTAAAATCGCTCAACTTGAAAGCGAACTTGACACAAGAAAGAAAAATTTTGACAATGTGCAAAAAGACTATCAAAACAAATTACAAGTTTCCAAGGAAAATGTTGACAGACTCCTTCAACAACAAGAAGAGACAACAAACAGAATTGAAAGTAACTACCTAAGAAAACAGCAGACTCAAGAGATTGCAAAGCAAGAGCAGCTAGAGCAAGAGTTTGAACAACAACGCTCAAGATATCTCCTAGAAAAGAACGAACTTGAAGAGGAGATTAAACGCAATCAGCAAGAACTTGACGAGAGTAAGAAGAATGTTGAACAAATCATGCTTGGCGAGTATCAAACCTTCTTTAACAATTTCTGCACGAGTGCTGAGAAAGTTGTCACAACGGCACTTGGTGACCGAATTGACAATCTCAAAAAGGACAATGAAGCACAGCAAGAGCGTATCGCCGAACTTGAAATCAAACTTAAAAACACACATCAAGGCGAGTATGATGCAACTGCCGAAAATGACACGCCAAACGGCAAGTATGACGAAAACGGCAACTTTGTCTATGATAATGGCACATATTATGATAAAGAGGGCTTGTTCCATGACACCGACGGAAATATCTATGACGCAAATGGCAATTTCATAAGAAAGGAAGAAGAGCCAAAAGAGAATAAGGCAGAAGAGAAAAAGGTTATCGACCTTGACAGCCTCGACGCTTTCGATTTTGTCAACGATATTTCTGAAAAAGACGACGTCTACAACGTGGCTGAAAATGTGATTGAAAATATTGATAAAGACGCTATAGTTAAAAACAGCGGAAAGAAAACTGACTACGAAAACATAGAACAACAAGCGGAAGAGCCAAGTGAAAGTGTAGAAAAAGCAGACGCACCAGTTGAAAACATGGGCGAGGCGGAATTTGAAAATGTCAACATCGACGATGAACCGATTGAAAGGCCAGCGGAAGAAAAATCGGCGGAACAAGTCGAAGAAAAACCTAAGAAAAAGGCAGGTCGTCCAAGAAAGATAGTTAAAGACACCGAGGTTAAACCTAAAGGCAAGCGCGGTAGGCCGAGAAAATCACCAGCGGCTGAAGAGAAGCCTGTTGAAAAGAAAAAACCAGGCAGACCTAAAAAGGTGCAAACAACAGAGAATGCTCAAACTATAGAGCCTAAACCTGAAGCCAAAAAGCGTGGCAGACCAAAAAAAATCGTGACGGAAACTGAAGTTAAGCCTAAAGGTAAACGCGGTAGACCAAGAAAAAACACCGACCTTGAAGAGATAAACAAAAAGATAACGGAAGAGCGCAACAAGTTAAGCGAAATGAGAGAAAATCTCAACAGAGAGTTTGAAGTTGCCATCAAAAATTTGGAAGAGGCAAATCTCACTGAAAACGACACTAGACGCGAGGAGATAACCAAAGAGATTGAGAAACTTCAAGACGAAGCCGAACACGCAAAAGGCAAGGAAAGCGAAAGCAAAATTGCCGAAATAAACTCCAAACTTGAGGCACTCATCGAAGAGGTCAAAAAATTAAATTCGTAAGTTAAAACAAGAGGGATTTAAATTTAAATCTCCTCTTTTTTATTATATTTAACATTTAGAAAATAAAAAATTTAACCAATTTTAAAAAATCACTTGACAAATGTGGGGGGGGATTACAATAAGGTGAGGTTATTAAAAGGAGGTTAAATTTATGGACGAAAACATGAACAATCCACAACCGATGCACAATGAAAGTAAAACTGGAATTGGCGTAGTGCTTGCTTTGTTTTTAGGCATCATTGGTTTAATCATCGGCATTTGCATCTATCCAGAAGGCACAGTTGCGCGCAAGACTTTCATAAAAGGTTGGGCATGGACTTTTGGTGTTACAGCCGTTGTCGCCGTTGTGATTGTGCTAATCGTTTATTTCGGCGTTTTGGGTGCTGCAATGAACTCGATGTATTAGTTTACATAAAAAACTCTCCACAATTTTATAACATGGAGAGTTTTTTGTTTTAGTTAAGGACTATTTAAATATTTTGCACTATAATATTCAAACTTAATCACACATTCCACCAAAGTTCGATGTTACCAGTTGCTAGTCCATAGATAAGAAGGGCAATGGAGGCGAGAATTATCACAAGCGATATAATTAGTGTGATGTTTGAGGATGTTTTTTTGGAAGCATAGCGCAAATTGACGGAGTTATAATATAGGGCTAGTCCGATAAAAAAGGCGATGTAAACCAAAGCGAGATAGAGCGTCAGGTTGCTGATAAAGTTAAGTTCAAAAAGCACAAAAAAGACAATCGCCAAAACGCAAAACACAACACTTAGCAATATAAATCTTTTTGTTGTCATTTTATCCTCCCAAATTTTGCATTAAAATTTTTCATTTAAAAACGCATTTTTATTCATGATGTTTAAGCAAAATCAAGCCTTTTCAAGTTTTATTATATCTATCAACAATAGAATAATACATTTTGTCAAAAATTGTCAAGAAAATTTGGATGTTTAGGAAAAATCTGGAATAAAATCATCACTTGCGCTGTCAAAATCTTGAAGATAGCCTTTTTGAAATGACTTTAAAAATTTGCTTTCCACAATCTTATACTCAAGCGGTGTGAGTTTTCGCTTGATGGGACTATTTGGCGTCGGCGTGAATTGCGACATCAAACTGATAGTCCTATCACTATATTTTTGAGCGAGATATTCAAGCACGTCAAGCGAATTTTTTATCTCGTCAGGTAAAACTAGGTGCCTAATAATTAGCCCTTGTTTCATATATTTGCCGTCAAACACATCCTTCTTTTTCGCGCAAAAATCAAGCACATCCTTTGCCGTTTCAAAGTAGTTTGAAACATGGCTCAATTTTTTGCCCAAGTTGTTGTCGGCATATTTGAAATCGAGAAGGTAGATTGAGATAAAGTTATCCAATTTTTTCAACATTTCCACGCTTTCGTAGCCAGACGAATTCCAAATGATAGGAATTTTTGGTTGGTATTTTTTAAGTGCATTTAAGATAGAGTTCGAAAAGTGCGTGGGCGTAATAAAGTTAAAGTAGGAATTATTCTTTTCTTTCTCTTTCAAAAGGTCGATAAATTCCTCTTCGCTGTAAAGACTTCCAACCTTTCCACGCGAGATTTGGCAGTTTTGGCAATAGGAGCATTTCAAATTACAGCCCGAAAAAAAGATAGCGCAAACGCCTTTCTTATCGGTGACGCATGGCTCTTCCCACATAAAATTGTCGATGACTTTGCTTATCCTAATCGACTCAAGTTCGTTGCAAAAGCCTTCTCTCTTCTTTCTGTCCACATGGCAGTGACGCGGACAAACTTCACAAATCTCTTTCACTTTTTTCTCTCTCAAGATACGCACTAAGTGCTTCCAAGCCCTTGCCAACGCCATAACTTTTTGTGCTGGTTTTAATCATATTCAAATTATTCGGCAAAGAAAAATTTCCATTTTTGTCATAAAACATTTTCGCGTTTGGATGAAAACTTATTCTGTATGTTGTGTTTTCAAAACCTTTAATCATTGCTTTTCTTGTGGATGTGGCGTGAATAAAAAATTTTTCTCGCTTGCCAATATCACTAAATATCATCGGTAAATCAATTTTCTCAGAGTCGCCGATAAAAACGCAGGTTGTAACTTCATTATTCTTATCAAAAAACTTCAAAAAGTTTTCCACTCCACTTTTTTTATCATGAAAATCGGCATTCAAATCTTTAATTTTTTCAAATGTTGCCAAGTTATTGGTGTGGTCGATTCTGTCGACAGTGGTTGAATTAGATTGAATAAGAAACTTAAAATATTTGCTCAAACTTCCCAGTTTAAATAGAAATTCCGCTAACTCTTCTTTAAGTTCCTCTTCATGCTGACCAACTTTTGAGGCGGTTATGAAAACAAAATCGACGTTGTCATTAAAACATCGCAAAAATTTTCTCATGCCACATTTAAACATGTTTCCACCACGTCTATTTATATCATCAATCGTGTCATTATAATCAATAAAAACAACTGCTTTTTTCATGCCTAGATTATAACATTTTCCATGTCAGTTGTCAATGTGTAAAAAAGGTTTATGATAAACATATGTTAAAAATTTTTTACTATATCTACTTTATCCACCGCTCTGCCATGATTTTGATAATGAAGAGTGCTAAATAAAACTAAATTGTCATAAAAGATATATTTTTCATAATTTAGAATATGTTTAGTTTAAGTTGTTGTTTTATTGTTAAAAACGAAGAGAAGGTTTTAGAAAGAATACTCGAGTGTGTCAAAAAGTTTGCCGATGAGATTGTCATTGTGGACACTGGTTCGACCGATAAGACGAAGGAGATTGCCAAAAAATACACCGACAAGGTATTCGATTTTGAGTGGTGCGATGACTTTTCAAAGGCGCGCAACTATGCCTTTTCTAAATCGACTTGCGACTATAACATGTGGCTGGATGCCGACGACTTTATCTTTCCAAAGGATATTGAAAAGATTTTAAAGTTTAAAAAGGGCGCACCAGATTTTGATATGGCGTTTTTTAACTATGTCACAGGGTTTGACGAAAAGTTTAAGCCGACTTTCGTGTTCGAACGCGAGAGAATACTTAAAAACGACGGCACTTTCAAATGGCTTGAGCCAGTGCATGAGGTTATCGTGCCACATGGGAAGGGCGTTCATTTGCCGATAAATATCTACCACTTCAAAAGCGACATTCCGCGCGGTGACCGCAATTTGAAGATTTATGAAAAGCGCCTTGAAAGTGGCGAAAAACTCTCTCCGCGTGCCATGTTTTACTACGCGCGAGAACTCTACTATAACGCTCGCTACCAAGAGGCGATTTCCACTTTTTTGGAGTTTTTGGATAGAGACGACGCGTGGGTGGAGAACAAGATTGAGGCGTGTTTGAACTTGTCGAAGTGTTTTATGTGTCTTAAGGATGAGAAAAATGCCAAGGAAAGTTTGTTTAAAAGTTTCATGTTCGACCTACCGCGCGCAGAGATATTGTCACAACTAGGAAACATCTTCATGTGCGAAAAGGACTATCAAAAGGCGGAATACTACTACCTTTTGGCGTTAAAATGCAAACTTGATGTCAAAAAGGGCGGATTTGTTCTTCCTGACTCTTATAATTTTATTCCGTCGATAAATCTTTGCGTGATTTATTACAATCGTGGCGACTACAAAAAGGCGCTTAAGTTTCATAATCGCTCAAAACGCTTAAAACCTAATCATCCGTCAGTCATCCATAACGAAAAAATCTTCTATGGAAATAAAAATTCCTAATTTTCCTTGTATTTTATATCGTTTTGTGCTAAAATACTCCTAGTCAAAAAAGGAGTTCTTTATGGAAGAAAAAGTTATTAAACCACATCTAGTTAAGCCATTGCTTGAAAAAGTGGTGTATGAGAGATTGCAAAATCCACAAAATGGCGTTATGGTCAACATCAAGCCAGAGGATTTTATCGATGTTAAAAAGGTGACCGAAGAGATTGTGAGAGTGACAATTACGCGTGCGCTTTTAGTTTCGCCACAGAGCCTTCTCAAACTTTCGGTGACCATGAGCATTGATATTCCAGTGGACTCTATCGAGTTTTCACGCCTCGACGACCCAAAGGACTATATCAAAAACAGCCAGCCAGTTAAAATCGCATTTGGCTATATCTCAAACCTTATCACCGAAATCACAATCAATTCGGCAGTCGGACCAATCGTCACTCCACCAAACATCCAAGAGTGATTTGTGAAAAATGAGTTGAAAAAGGAAATTAGGGAAAAAATATTCTTAAAAAATATCAATTAAATCAAAAATATATGATATAACAATAAAAGTCTTATAGGTAAACAACACACAACATATTTAATAAGAATATTTAAAGCAAAAGGCATTAAATGTAATTATGCGTTTAAAAATCCAAAAACAAATTAAAAAATATAGGAAAAATCTTCATAAAAATTTTTAAAGCCAGCTATAAGAAATTTAAATATATCGAAAAATATAAAAATTTATGAAAAAATCACGTTAGTAATTAAAAATAATCACTGAGCATTTTGCTCAGTCATGCGGATATAGTACATCGGTAGTATGCGGGCTTCCCAAGCCTGAGAGGTGGGTCCGACTCCCATTATCCGCTCCATAGCGAAAAACTGCGCTATTTATTCGTTTTTGAGCAAACTCAAAAAACTCATATTTTCGCTTGTTTTTCGCTTTCC
>CALWEZ010000041.1 GCA_944377455.1 uncultured Clostridia bacterium | reverse complement strand
AGTTCAAGCGCGACAAGTGCTAGTTATGACCCAGGTGATACCTATTCATTCTCGAATGCATATAACGCATCAGCAAGTGTGACACTTTATGCTGTTTGGGAAAGAGCTACTTACACCAACTATTATCGATATAGGAATTCGAGTGGAGATACGACATATGGAACTCAAACAAGAACATATGGACAAAGTTTTACCACGCGTTCGTCCTCATATTATTCGTATTACACGTCAAATGGTTGGAGTTTATATGGTTGGGCATATGATAGTTCCACAAGCACAACAAGAACTTATGCGGCAAACACCTCGGTCACATCAACAACTTACACGAACAGCACCTCAAATCTCAGCTGGTATGCTATTTCACAAAGAACAGTTTCAATCACATACGATGCAAATGGTGGCAGTTCTGCACCATCGTCGACCACCGGCACGCAACGATGGAATCAGTATGGAACGACACGAACCACTGTAAGTTTAACGGTGACAAGCACCGAGCCTACGCGGACTGGCTATACATTTTTAGGTTGGGCGACAGGTTCAACTGCAACAAGTGCTAGTTATGACTCAGGTGATACCTATTCTTTCTCAAATGCATACAATGCATCGGCAAGTGTGACGCTGTATGCAGTTTGGCAGGCTAGCAATCCAGCCTATTATGAAGAAGATGGCGACTACTGGTATATTGAAAACGGATATATGCCACAAAGCCGTGTTTCAAGTTCGCTACATACCACTTTGGAAAGTCAGTGGAGTTCGCTTGCAAATGGCAATACATATTCCATGGGAGCAATTTCAGGACTGACATCAAAGGTATATAACGGAAGTGAATATTGCAAGTATAACAACGAATATTACCTAGTTGAGCCGATAAGGTGGAGATTGGATTATAGCAGTAGTCAAAGGTCTGGCTATAGCACCACCACTGACACACTGGCGGTTATGGATACTATTGTGTATGTAGGTAGATATTCAACTGGCGCAATAAATGCTGGTTCTGGATATTCGTCGGCGGCTGTAGATATTTTTGATGATAATAGGGTAAATAATACTTACCTAGTCAGTTGGACGCAGTCTATGCCAACCTTTGGAACAACATCGCTAAACGGCACGCCGACAAGCGTGACAGCACGAATCTTTGTTTCATCTATTGAAGAGATAGAGCAAGTGGCAGGGAGTGGAGCGGTTAAATTCTCAGACCTTGTCAGTGATTTTTTAAAGAGAACAGGGAATGACCTTCTATACTACACACGCAACTTGGGCGCGAACTACAACAACATTATCTGCCTCAACGGAAATGGCGACCGAACACAGCGTAAACCAAACCTAACCGTCAACCAACTCGGCGTGCAGTTCACGATTAAGGTGACGGAATATGCGTGTGTGTAGGCGAAAACTGCGCTTTTGCTCGTTTTCGCCTACCAGCGACCAAACGTAATCGCACTCATGTTCGTTCAAAGGGAACCCTAAAAACTCTTGTCTTTTTTAGGGAAAAGGAGCAAACAAACGAATGGTAAGACTTTTGGTGCGAGGCAAAAGACGAAATAAAGTGCAGTTTGTGACGCCGTCGCTACTTAAAGTGGTTTTGATTATATCTCAAATAAACTAAAATTAATATTATCAACAACTCTTCGTTTTTCATTTTTCGTTCTTCGTTTCATTTCCTCTTCCCTGAGTGTGATTTTCGATTTATGCTTGCCGAGCGCAGTTCTACGCTTCGCAAAATCAAAAATTGATTCATTCCTCATTATTTAAATTAATATGAAATATGGTGTAGTATGCATTGAATACTACACCATATTTATTAAATTGAATTGAAAGTGTTATATATTTCTAATAAATTTCCTAAATTATCATTATTCTTCTAAGAATGGTAAAAGTCGGTCGATGTTTTTGCGTTCGAAGGTGTAGAGTTTGTCAAGAAGTTCGTCAAGTTCCTTTGAAACGCCATTGTGGTCGCTCTTATCTTTCATGCAGGTGATGATGCCCATAAAAGTGCCGATAAGCATAAGTTCAGCTATCTTGCGTGTAGAGTCGTCCATCATTGTTGACATGTTGACGCTTGCCCAAAGTTTTGCTTTTTCGATAAAGTTGTTATCCTTTATCCCTTCGATTTTTTCCGCCTTTGCAAACGCTTCGCATTCTTTAGCGAGGCAGTTGTATTCATCCTGCTCTTTGCTAAGTTCGCTGATCAATTCTTTGTTGTCAGTTTTTGGAGTGATGTCCTCAATCGACTGAATTGCCGTGCGTATATTTTGATAAATAGCGTTTAAATATTTGGTTAATTTTTCCTTTTCTTCCATTTTTGCACCTCTTTTTTTAATTTTTTTGCAAAAAACAGCCACTTTTTTGATGTTTTTTGTTTTATGTTGATATTGTTTCCAAATTTCGACAATATATGCAATTTAAGTTCTGCATTAAAATAATTTTTCTTCTCACAATAAAAACATGAAAACTTCTACTAAAATTTTGTTGATAGTCAATATTGCGCTTTTGATTGCCAATGTCTTTTTGATAAGATATTTGGTGGCAGGCATTGTGCCGACTGAAAGTGGGTTTGTGTTTGACTTTTCTGCGCTTTCATGGGTGGCGTTTGCGGTGCTTGTTCTTTTCTTAATTTCCTTTATCGCGCTTTATGTTGTGTTTTTAAAAAATATGAGACTATCGAACCTGCTATTCTTCTCCACTCTTCCTTTGACTTTAATTTATGGCGTGTTTGTGGTCTATGTCGCTAAGATTGGAGATTTTGATGACATCACTTCGGCGTCAGTGAAAGCCACTCTTAATTTAACTACGCAGGGCGTGGAAAATTTATGGATAATTCTAGCCACGGTTGTCTATCTAGTTCTATTATTTGCTTTAATCATGATTGCGTGTAGGCCACTTCGAAATGTGGAGAAAGTGACACAGAAACTAGGCGACGGCAGAGTTAAAATGGAGGACTATAAGATTGGCGGAAGCAAGCAGTTTCAGGAAATTGAACATAGTTTGAATAAAATCAACTATATCTATAAGGAAAAGGACAATAAACTTAAAATTGCCAGCCTTGCCACTCAAAAATATCTGCCAAAGCAACTGTTGAATTTTTTAGGTAAAAATGGAATTGAAGAGTTGGAACTAGGGAAAAGCATAACCAAAGAAGGAACTATTCTTTATTGTGATTTGAAACCGAACAAAACGCTGAGTTTGGAGGAAAATTTTAACTACATCAACTCTTATCTCAAAGTTGTTGCGCCGTTAATTAAAAGATATGACGGCTTTGTTGACAAGTATCTCGGTGATGGCTTGATTGCCGTGTTTTCTAAATCTCAAAATGCCATCGAGTGCGCTCATGCAGTTTTAAAGGCGGTGGACGCTAGAAATAAAAACCAAAAAAAGTCGCTTAACATTGCGTCTCGCATCAGCATTCACACGGGCAACTTGACCATTTCGCTGAGCGAAGAAGAAAAGACGCCGACTGTTGTTTCGCCTATAATTAACATGCTGTCGAAAATGGAAGAGATAAATGAGTTTATGGGTGGTAAACTCCTCTTTTCAAAGATGACGCTCGATAATCTGTCGAACAAGTTTAATTTTGAATATCGTTATATCGGCGATTTGGAATACGAAAAAAGCGTCATTTCACTTTACGAAAGTTTGGATTGTTACTCGAAAAAGGTCAGAGAAAAACTTAAGAAATTTAAAAACGAGTTTGAAAATGGCGTGCGGTTCTATAATGAAAAGCGCTACAGCGAGGCGAAAGATATGTTTGAAAAGGTCTTGAAAAAGGTGCCGGATGATAGTGCTTCCTTTGTGTATTTTAATAAATGCAACGAAAAATTGAGCGAAGTGGCGTAGCCTATAAATATATAAAATTTTTGAATTTAGGTGTAAAAATTAAGTTTTTTGCACTTTTTTCTTGTTTTTTATCAAAAATAACACCATTTTTAATGTTTTTTTGATTATTTTAAATTTTAATTGGTTTTATGTGTTGATTTAAATTTAACAAATTTTTGAATTAGATTTTTTGTCAAGTTTGTTAGGTAAATTTTGCGCTTTTAAAAGTTCCTATAAAATTAAATGTTAAAAATTTATTTTTTGTAAATATATATTGGCTATATTTTGTTCTCTTGCGTATGTGATGATTATTTTTCTTGACATTTTGCGTGAATTATTTTAAAATATCATTGTGAAAAATAAAATTTTTAAGCGATGCCCTAGGTGCGACAATAAATGTCTTTTGAATGCCACAAAGTGCGAAGAGTGTGGTTTGATTTTTTCGCGTTTGGAGTTCGCCACGAATAAGGCGGCAAAGAATATGATTAAAAAGGGTGACCGAGACTATATCCTTTACACCAACGAAATTCCAAAAGATTTGTCCTACACCAAACTGCTTCTCTACACGCTCTTTCTTGGGCTGTTTGGTGCACACTACTACTACACAGGAAAATACATTAAAGGCATACTTATGAGCGCGATGATGGCGTATACCATTGTCTGCCTAATCTTCAACGCATATCTTGTGGAGTATCTTTCCATTCTCTACTTGCCAATCGGCATTGGGGTGCTGGCGTGGATAATAAGTTGCGTGTATGTTATATGTAAAAAATTCAAAGTCCCAGTTTGTATTGAAACCACCGCAACTGGCGGATTTAAAGTTTAGGAGTTTGTATGAGAGTTGTTGTTGGAATAAGCGGTGGCGTGGATTCAAGTGTTGCTGCCTACCTATTGAAACAGCAAGGGCACGATGTCATCGGGCTTTTCATGATAAATTGGGATGAAAATGATGGGCAGTGCACCGCCATGGAAGACTATGAAGATGTCAAGCGTGTGTGCGACAAGATTGGCATTCCATATTACAGCGTGAATTACGCAAAAGAGTATTACGAGCGAGTTTTTCAGTATTTTTTGGATGAGTATAAGCGAGGGCGAACGCCAAACCCGGATGTTCTATGCAACCGCGAAATTAAGTTTGGACCTTTTCTTGAAATGGCAAAAAGGCTTGGTGCGGATAAGATTGCCACAGGTCACTATGCCAAAAATTTTGAAAAGAATGGTTTGACATATCTATCTAAAGCCAAAGATTTATCGAAAGACCAGTCATATTTTTTAAATCAACTTTCGCAGGAGCAACTTTCTTCTGTTATCTTTCCACTTGCCGACATTGAAAAACATGAAGTGAGAGAGATTGCGAAAAAGTTAGATTTGTCCACCGCCGAAAAGAAGGACTCAACCGGCATTTGTTTTATCGGCGAAAGGAATTTTAGAAAGTTTTTGAAGCAGTATTTGCCGGCGCAAAAGGGCGAAATTCGAACGCTTGATGGTGAAGTTGTGGGCGAGCATGAAGGGTTGATGTATTACACCATCGGTCAAAGGCGTGGGCTGAATATCGGCGGTAAGCACGGCGGAAACGGCGAAAGGTGGTATGTGCTGAAAAAAGATTTAGAGAATAACATCCTATATGTCAGCCAGGGCGAGTGCGCGGAACTTTTTTCGAACGGACTCTATGCGAACACATTTAATTGGATACCGAAAATGCCTGAAGAAAAAGTGTTCGATTGCTACGCCAAATTTCGCTATCGCCAGCCTGACCAAAAAGTCAAGGTGGAAGTTTTGGATGACAAAAATATCAAAGTAGATTTTTGCGTTAAGCAAAAAGCCATCACCGAAGGGCAGTTTGTGGTGCTATACGACCAAAACGGCATCTGTCTCGGCGGCGGAGTGATAGACAGAAAATTTTAGCAAAAAAAAGTTGCCTTAAAATTAAGACAACTTTCTTCATTTGGCGCAGAAAGAGGGATTCGAACCCTCGGTGCGATTTCTCGCACACAGCCTTTCCAGGGCTGCACCTTAAACCACTCGGACATCTCTGCATAATAAGGTTTAAGAAGTTTTGTTATTAAGTTTTATTTATGACCTAACCAAACTTTTCGAGTGGTTTAGGTCAATGGGCGATTATGTTTGCCATTAAAGACATTTCGTATTATAGCATAAAATTTTAGAAAAAACAATCAAAAATTAAAATTTTTATAAAAAAGTATGCTTTTTGATAAGTTTTATGTTATCATATAGGTGTAAACTAAATTGATTTTACCAAAGGTAATTTTTAGGAGAAAATGTATGAAAGGAAGTTTGGTGGTTATAACAGGCGGAAATAGTGGACTTGGTTTGGAACTTGTGAAGTTGTTTAAAAAGGCGCATAAAGTTTTGGTGATTGCGCGAACCAAACGAACGGAATTCAAGGATGTTTTTTATGAATACGGCAGTGTTTCGGATGAAAACTTTTTGAAAGAAGTTTATGCAAAATATTCCAAAAATTTCAATGTGAAGTTTTTAATCAATAATGCAGCGGTTGGGTGTTTTGGCGCACCTGAAGACAACGATTATCAAAAAATTCAAAAGGCTTTAGATGGAAGTTTGGTGGGGCTAATGCTTAACACCGCATACGCTTTGCCACTTATTAAAGAAAAAGGTGGTAAAATCGTTAATATCCTCTCAACAGCGGCTTTGAAAGGTAATGTGAATGAAAGTTTATATTGCGCGGCAAAGTGGGGTGCAAGAGGTTACACCGAAAGTTTGAAGGCAACTTTTAAAAACTCGAACATAAAGGTAATTTCGGTTTGTCCTGGCGGAATGGACACCGATTTTTGGAACGAAAATAGAGACTATGTTCCTGCCGAAAAGTCTTCCAAATGGATGAAGGCGAAGGATGTTGCAAAGGTAATTTTTGAGAACATCACCAACGACAACTTGTGCGTTTCCGAGATTGTGATTGAAAGAGTTTAAATATTTAACTTTATTGTCATTTTTTTTCATGTTTAAATAATTTTAAAAACTCTTTGTGTAAAGATTGGAGCGATACAAATTTTTACAAAAAGACATTAATTTGAATTGTTTTATGTATGATTTCTTTCAAATTTGCATAAAATTAGAGAATGTGGCTGGAAGGTCACATTTTTGGTCTATTTTGAATATTTAATAGGAAAAAGTGAAATTTAGTTGACTTTTGCTTCGCTTTTGATTATAATATTTAAGTTGAAAAATTATAGGCTATCTTAGAGGAGGGCATTTATGGAAAAACATTATTTAACACCAGAAGGTAAAAAACAACTTGAGGAAAAGTTGACTCATTATAAAACAGTTTTACGTCCAAATGTTGTGAAGAGAATTGGCATTGCGAGAGAATTTGGCGATTTATCTGAAAATAGCGAATACGATGCAGCAAAGGATGAGCAGGCGAAGATTGAAGCGGAAATCAGCGAAATGGAAAACATCCTTTTGAACGCTGAGATTATCGACAAGAAGAACATCGACTCCACCGTTGTCAACATCGGCACAAAAGTTAAACTATATGACGAAGATTTCGACGAGGAACTTGAATATCGCATCTCTGGTTCGTCCGAAAGTGACCCGAAAAACGGCGTTATCAGCAATGTTTCGCCGGTTGCGAAGGCAATAATTGGGCATAAAAAAGGAGAGACCGTGGCAGTTCACACGCCAGGCGGTGTTTCTCATTTCAAAATTGTTGACATTAAGATATAATTATTTATGCAAAATCCTTTGATTTTTTTCTTTCAACATGCTAATATATATTTATAGTTTTATCGCAAGGCGAGTTAAGAGATAATATCGCACTTGAATGAAATACGAATTGTGATGGCTTGAAATTTGCGAAATTGTAAGTAAAATTTTAACATCACAAATTTTCCATCGATAAGTTTAGCGGTTTTAAATTTTATTAAAAATTAAAGGTTAGGTATGACATTTATTAATTCGATTAAACTTTTTTGCTCTAACTGGGATAAGGTTTTAAAACTTTTCCTTTACTATCTTTTTGTCATTTGCGTGACTGCGTTACTGCTTCTTCCTGTCTTTTTCGCTTTTGATGAAATTATTAGGGACAACCTTCAAAACTCCGCTGTCACAACAAACTATCTTACCATGTTTCATTCGTCGTTTGGCGTGTATCTACACGGCGTTATGAGCCTTATTGTCAACATCGTGCGAGATGCGTTTAATTCGAATGTTGGACTTGTTATCTATGCTGGGATTGTTGTTTGCCTATTCCTACCTTTCCTATTTAATATAGGTAAGTATGTTGTTTGCGAAATGCTCTATGGCTATATGGCGAACAAGAGCAAAGTGGGGTTCTTCAGCGCGCTTTTCAAAACGCTCAATAAGTCCGTTCTTTACGCGCTTGCAAAGACATGCTATGACATCCTTTTTATGGCGGTTATTTTGGTCAGCGTTTTTGCTGTGGGGTTGGTGGAAAGTGTCAACTTTCAAACATATTTTCTTCCGCTTTGCGAATTTTTGATTTTGGTGGTGCTCTTCACGCTCAACAAAATTTCCACAACTGGCTGGGCACCTGCGATTATCATCTTTGGAGTTTCGGTTGGTAAGGGGTATAGAAGAGGAGTGAAGACTATTTCAAGGCGTTTCTTTAAGACGCTATTTGTGAATCTCATATCCGATCTAGTTTTCTTCCTATTCACATACATTGCTGGCGTTTACAGTCTACTTTTGACCATTCCACTTATCACGGCTCTTCTATGCACCTTTGATATGATAACCTTTTTCACCTGCCAAGGCATGCGCTATTACATCAACAGCAAAATCATTATGACGCCTAAAAAACTTGAAGAGGTCGACAGTTTCAAAAAGGCGAAATACATCATCTAACTTATGCAAAATTATAAAATTAGCATAATTTAGGCGAAAAAAACTAAAATTTATTAAATAAAAATACAATTTTGTGCGCAAATTCACAAAAGTTAAAGTTAAATAGTTATAAAAAATTTTCATATACATGAAGAACTTTTTGCATGTTGAAAAGTTTTTTATGATTTAAATACAAATAGTTAAAAGGAGACAATATGAACAACAAACTTAAAATAACATTTTTGGGAGGAGTTGGCGAAATCGGCAAGAATATGACGGTGTTTGAGTATGGCGACGATATGGTTGTTGTCGACGCTGGACTGACTTTTCCAGACGATGACTTACCTGGAATTGATGTGGTCGTTCCAGATATTTCATACTTGATTGCAAATAAAGACAAAATTCGTGCCATCATTTTAACACACGGACACGAGGACCACATCGGTGGGCTACCTTTCGTGCTTGACAAGATTAACGCGCCGATTTACGGAAGCAGACTGACGCTTGCGCTTATCGAAAACAAGATGAAAGAATATCCAAAAGTACAGTATAAGGCGATTTCTGTTAAACCTAAAAACGTGCTTAAAATTGGCCCTTTTGCGATTGAATTTATCAAGGTTTCACACTCAATCGCAGGCTCAATGGCGCTTTGCATTTCCACGCCAGCGGGCAACGTCATCCACACCGGCGACTTTAAAATCGACTTTGAGCCTATCGACGGAGTGATGACCGACCTTCAACGCTTTGGCGAACTAGGCAAAAAAGGCGTCAATCTTCTACTTTGCGAAAGCACAAACGTTTGCCGTAAAGGTTATTCGATGAGCGAAAAGAGTGTGGGTAGAGCGCTTGAAGAGATTTTCGAAAAGCATCCAAAGAACCGCATTTTTGTGGCAACTTTCGCTTCAAATATCCACAGGCTTCAACAAATTTTGAACTTAGCCGAAAAGTTCGGCAGAAAGGTGGCGTTTACTGGCAGGAGCATGGTCAACATCTCGGAAGTTGGCTTGAAACTTGGCGAAATTTCCTTTGATAAGAAGAATTTGATTGATATTGATAAGATAAATAAATATGCTGATAGCGAACTTCTCATTGTGACAACAGGAAGTCAGGGCGAGCCTATGAGCGCGCTCACAAGAATGGCGGCGGATGATTTTAAGGGGATAAAAATCGGCGAGAACGACCTTATCGTTTTCTCATCTTCGCCTATTCCGGGTAACGAAAAGGGCGTATACAATGTTATCAACGCGCTCTATCAAAAGGGTGCGGATGTCATCTATGACGAACTCACCGATGTGCATGCATCAGGTCACGCTTGCCAAGAAGAAATCAAAATTATGCACTCACTTTGTAAACCAAAATTCTTCATTCCAATTCACGGCGAATATAGACATTTAAGGATGCACAAACAACTTGCCATGGCGCTTGGTATGGAAGAGAGAAATATTCTTCTGCCAACAATCGGACTTCAAGTGGAACTTTCGCCAAACAGTTTGAAAAAGTCGGGTGTTGTGACAGCAGGTCAACGCCTTGTCGACGGCTCTGGCATCGGCGATATGGACAGCAATGTGCTTCGCGAAAGAAAACAACTTTCAGAGGACGGCTTCTGCGTGGTGGTTGTGAACATCAACAATGTTTCGGGCAATGTCACAGGCGATCCATTCATTATCACGCGCGGAGTGGTTTATCAAGATGAGGCGGAAAGTTTTGTGCAGGACGCTAAAAATATGATTATCGCATCGCTAAAAGAGCAAGATTTGAGAGGCGCTGAACCTACAGTGATTAGAAACACCATAAGAAGAAATCTAAGTAACTTCATCTTTAAACGCACAAAGCGACGTCCTATGGTTATTGCGATTGTGTTCTTGAATTAACTATGGAAAAGAGAGAATTTGAGGGTTTCAATAAAGACGAATATGTTCCCATCATGAAAGATGAGAGCATGTCTTTTTTATCTAAACTTTGTGCCGAGAACAAGCCTAAAAGGATACTTGAGATAGGCACCTATATCGGCTATTCCGCTTCGGTTATGCTCTCGTCATGCGAGGCTTTAGTTGTGACTTTGGAAAAGGTTAAAGAGAACGCGGAACTTGCGCGAAAAAATTTAGAACCATTCAAAGATAGAGTTAAAGTTGTCGAGTGCGACGCTGGCGAATATATTGAAAGAGAAGATATAGGCAAGTTTGATTTGATATTTTTGGATGGTCCGAAAGGGCAATATATAAACTATCTTCCATATCTTAAAAGGATGTTAAATAAAAATGGACTGCTTGTTGCCGACAATGTTTACTTTCATGGCTTAGTCAAAAATGGCGGTTTTGTTAAACACAAACTTCGAACACTTGTTGTCAATCTTCGCAAATTTCTTGAGGCGATAAGTTGCGATGATGACTTTGACACCACGGTCTATGATTTTGGCGACGGACTCAGTGTATCCAGAAAGAAAGTTTGAAAAATACTTAAAAAATTTGCGCTATAAAAATTAGCGCATTTTTTTGATATAATAATAAAAATAAATATTAATTAAAAATATAATTATGAATATTTTTCTAAATTTTTATAAATATAAAATAATTAATAGGATAAATATTTATTAATTTAATATTGAATTTTGTATATTTTAAATTTATATAAAAACCATAAAAACCAAAAATCTTCAAAAAATGGCATAAAAATTGATTATTTTTTGAAAAAATGCATATTTTTTGAAAATTTTTTCCAAAAATCAATTCAAATTGCTTGACAGGGTGTTTTTTTAATTTTATTATAAATATATATGAGATAAGGGTTAAGCATGGATAAGTCGCATTTTTATGAATTTGTCAACAAAATGATAATCCCGCTTTTTACGGGGTCTTTTGTTGCGGGAGAAACAGAGTCATCTTCAAGAGATTTGGAGGTGGCACTTGGCAAGGCTAATTCTGTTTTGCTTAAACCGAGTAAGATTGATGAATATAGAGTGATTTTGAAAAGAGGTCAGCCATTTAAATCATTTGAGGTCAGCCTAATTAAAACAATCCTTGAAGAGATTTCTACTTTGACGGAAGCAGGTCTTGAAAACACGGTATATTTGCAAAAGTTGCAAAATACCATTATTGAAAAGGCGCTTATCGACAGCATAACCTCTGATGTTGCGTCGGAGACTATCATTGGAATAATATCCTCGTTAGAGCGCTGGTCGACGAGAACCTATGAGGGCACAAACGTTTCCATGGGAGTTTTTGTCAATCTCTCTAATGTGGTGGATGACACCAAGCAGGTCAATTACAGCGAAATTATGAACCGCGAGTTTTTTGTTCGAATCACCGATGGCGTTTCTTCGTTTGTGGAGTTTGACAGAAAGGGCAGTTTGATTGGCTACACTAATTTAAAAAATCCTAAGAAAGCGCCGACCGTTTCGCCGTATATATTTGATAGGGTGGCGCGAAGTTGTAACGATAAGAGAGTGGGTATTGTGCTGACAACAAAGGGCGACATTCTAATTTTCTATGCTCGCCAACTTATGTTTGCAAAGCGTAACGGCAAGTGGTGCGTTTATTCGCATGATGAAATAATAAGACTTCTATACAACAATGTTTCCTACACAGCAAAGCAGATTAGGCGGGCGATTTACAACACTGCACTTGACTGCTCGTTTGGATATATGGGCGCGTGCATTTGCTATCTCAATAAGGATAAGACGAACGATGCGCTTAAACTTATCAATATTGCCGACATTATCTCGGAAACTCACTTTGAGGCGAAAAAGCAAATGGAACTTGCAGAAAGCGCAAAACTATACAACGTTTCAAACCCACTTCCGTATGATGAGAATATAACTTATGAAGAGTATTTGACAAAATTTAACTGCGTGAAGGCAAAGGCGATAAGAAATATCATTGCAGGCAAAAAACTTTATGAACTCGATAGGCGACTTCTTGAAAATCTTGTTGGTATTGATGGTGCAACGGTTGTGGACTTTGACGGAACAATTATTGCAGTTGGCGCAATTCTTAAAATTGAGGCAGGAAGTCTCGGTGGCGGAAGGCTGGCAGCGACCAAAAGCATGGCGCGCTACGGCGTGGGCATCAAGGTTTCGCAAGACGGTATCATGCAAGGCTTCAGTGCCGATAAGCATGGAAAAGTTAAACAAATTTTTAATGTTGGATAGAAGTTGTATATAAAATAAAATTTATTAGATTTTATCATAAAATAAAAACTTTATCAATTTAGATAAAGTTTTTTTGATGTGTTATTTATAAAAGATTTTATCGTTCCATTTCCATTTTAGCATTTTCTGCATTCTTTTTGACTATAGGCTGAGTGTTAAGTTCTTTTATTGCATCTACAATTATTGGCTTGTTTTCTTTCTTTGCAATAATTTCTTCTATAATTTCGTGAAAATCTTCTTCAAGTTCAAGAGGCGCAACTGCATAATCCAATTCATCGGACGATGGAGTTAATTTGTTAGTCTGTTCTTTTTCGCTTGCTACAAAAACAAAGTTATTTTTAATACTATACATTGTTGGAAAATAAGGCTCTGGCTCTAGTGGCATATCAAAATCAAACAAATTTTTAATGCTTTTTCTAAATAAGTTTCTTCCGTGTGCGGTTGAAAGAATAAGAGTGAGTTTTGACTTGTCCGAAAGTTTTTTAAATTCATCTTTAGAAATTGATATTCGATTTCCATCGCGGTCAAATTTTCTGTCTATATTCATATTCTCTCCTTTTTGTTAGTTGTATTCTAACATAAAATTTAATTCTTGTCAATACTTAGGTTTGAACAAATTTTATCCGCGACTTGACAAAAGGGTGGGGAGTTTGGTATAATTAGGCGTCAGATAGACAGACGGTCGCGGTTTATCGACTAACGATAAAGCGAGGAAAGTCCGAGCATCTAAAGAACAGGGTGCCAGTTAACGGCTGGTGGAGGCGACTCTAAGGATAGTGCAACAGAAATAGACTGCCTTTTGGTGATGGTGGAAAGGTAGGGTAAGAGCCTACCGGGAAAGTGGTAACACTTTTTGCTCTGTAAACCCCACCCGATGCAAGGTTAAGTTTGGGCGCATATGTGTTCTTTCATGCCCAACAAAAATACCGCTTGATTTTGCTGGCGACAGCAAAACTAGAAAGATGACCGTTTGATACAGAACTCGGCTTACAGTCTATCTGATTTAAGCAAGCGTTTCGCTTGTTTTTTATTTGCAATTATTTTGCTTTTTATCTAGTTGCGTGGTTAATTTGAACAGCGTTTCAATTATTTTAGGTTTGGATTTTTTTTATATTTATAATTTTCATATTAATCACATAAAAAAAGATGTTTTAAACATCTTTGATTTTAAAAACGAGTTAAGTTTTTAATTTTGCGTGGAGAATTATTGTGTTTTTAAGTTAAATATTCTATGTGAAAATTGAGTGCGAATTATAGAAAAATTTAATTTTTACAGCGTTGTTAGGTGGCTGTTTTTGTAGATGCCTGAGAAAACCGCTTCGCATCCTATTAGGTATATGCCGATTATGGAAAGTAGGAAACCAAAATCGAAAGAGGTCACAAATTCGGCAAAGTTTCCAGTGATGTTAAATAGGGTGAGCCAGCCAAACGAGAAGGCGTAGAACACCGCGCCAACGGTTGAGAGAAGAACACCAAAAATCATTAAGAAATATTTTTTGAAACAACAACTAAAGGAAATAAGTGTGACCAAAGAATTGATGAGATAAATTATGAAAAGCGAATTTCTTAGGTCGAAATATTCTGGCAAATACTCTGTCAGCAAAAAGTAGGCGATTAAACTTAGTCCAACGCGAACGGCGATGTTTAACACCTTTAGTCCCGCGCCTTTTGAGATGACAACAGAGTAGACGGCAAGCACAAGTTGGTGGGCGAGCATGGAGTAGAGCATGATGTCTTGCGCCAATGTGATTTGGTCTAGGTTTTCGGCGTCACTTAAACTGAACAAAAAGTAGGCGGCAACGCAATAAGCGATTAGGGAAATTGTTAAGAATATGCTTTTTTTATTGATTTTTAATAGACATAGGCTCATGAGAAAGACAAGCCCTATTGCCACCATTTTAATCAAACTTTCGCTTAGCCATGCCCATGCTGATGTGTCAATGGCAAGTTCTGGCAAGATTAAAGAAAAGACAGCGCATGCCAAAATGAGAATGCTGAAAATTATAAAAAATGCGAGTCTTGTTTTACTTATTTGCTTTCCACTTTTATTCATATATATATTATAACAAATTTTTTATGTAAATAACAATAAAAAAGAGGTGTTTTCATTAAAATTTTAAAATACTTACAATATCATGACTTTTATTTTAAAAATGAAAAAGGAAAACACTAGCACATTTCGTGAGTCTTTCGCATAGAAAATATTATGGAAAAAGAAAAGAAGAATATTAGGATAATTTGCATAAAAGCACCACGCTGGATGGTTCCCTTTCTCAAGATGTTTTTAAAAGACAAATCTCAATAATTTTCGATACATATCTCTATTAATATGGGTTTTTCGGCAAAAACTGGCAAAAGTGCCGTCAAAATGACGCCATATTTTTGGTAATTGTAAAATATTGTAAAAATAGTTAAAAAATAAATGGCATAAATTTTGACTTTGCCATTTTTTATTATTTATAATTTTTCATGGTTACAAAGGAGAGTGTTATGAAAGAAAATATTTGGGCTAAAACATTGCTTGGAGTTTATAGGCATTTGGAGACAGTTTCGGACGCAATCGACAGAATTGTGCTTAAGACCGCTTTAAATTCCTATCATTTTTCGTTGGAAGGGAATGATGTTTTATCGACCTCGAACAAATTGATTGAACTAGGCGAGAGAAAGGTGACGCTTATCAATTTGAAATTGCTCGTTGAGGACATCCTTACAAAGATTGGGCAAAATGAGGCGGACATCCTTATCTGCCGTTATATTGAAGGCATGAAATTTAAAGATATTGCTTTTGAAAAGGGATTGGGTTTGAGAACGGTGTTTAGAAGATTGGACAAGGCGGAAACATCTTTCACAAAAAAGTTGTTGAATATGGGTTATAACAGCCTTAGCCTTCAAAACAAACTTAAAAGTGAAAAGTGGATTTTAAATTATTACTACGACATTCAATCCTCTAAAACTGACGAGGTGGAGATAAAAAAGATTGCGCTATAACAAGTGAAGGCTAATGCGACTTTATAGTTATAAATGAAACTCAATATAATTTGCTAAAAGATATTAAAATTCTAAACTTATAAGTCGCTGTCGTCGAACTCGAAATAGTCGCCATGATGAATTTTTCTGACTTTCTTCTCAGGTTTTGCCTTGCTTTTAGTAAGTTTGTTTGGCTTGATTAAAAAGTAGAGAATGAACACGCTCGGCACGGTGATTGCCACAATAAGCAAGACCTTTGTGCCTGTGGATAGCGAGTTAAATTCAGGTGTGGAGTTAAAAAGCGCGCCTTCGTCGACCTCTGTGAAAACTTCGCTGTTTATCGTGATTTCAGGCAAGGTGTTGGTTATTTCAGAGTAGATATAGCCGTGATAGGTCGTTCCTGAAATGGTGACTGAGGCGTAATACCAAACATCGCTTCTGTCACTGACCTCTTCGCCAGAGAGCGTGCCGTAATACGAGAATGATTGCGTGTCATCAAGTTCGCAGTAGGCGCTCGAGTTGGTGTTTGGCAGTTCATAGAGATAGTAAGGTGTGAAAATGGAAAAGTTTAGGTTTAGATATGGCGTGTTTGGCACTCCTTCCATAAGCCTAATGTCGCTTTTGGCAACATAGCCAGTTAAATCCTTATACACCACTTCATAAAAATCGTCTAAGACGTCGTTTATCTTGACAAAGTAGGAATAGGGCAGAGTAAACAATGCGGAATTTGAGTTTGGCGATGAGAGAAATTGGACATTTTCGGACGCTATTTTGCCATAGAAATCGCCATCCACTTCGGCGCTTGCAAAGTTTGGGCTGATTGGGAATATGAGAGATAATATTAGAAGAAAGATAATTTTTTTCATGCTTAAATTATAAATCTTTCGCTTTTAAGAGGTTTAGAAGAAATTTGTCTAAATATATATAAAAGCGAATATTTTTGTTTTTTGGAGAAGAAATGGAAGAAACAATTTTTAACATCTTAAAGATTGAAAATGAGATAAAAAAGAGAAAACATCTACCTATATATAGATACAACAAGGGCAAAAAGGTGCATAAAAAACAACTGCTTTTTCATAAATGCGAAAAAAGGAATCGATGGGTTTTTGGTGGCAATCGTTCTGGCAAAACTGAGTGCGGGGCGGTGGAAGTGGTATATCTGGCACTGGGCATCCATCCATATAGGAAAAACAAAGTGACGGAAGGGTGGGTGGTTTCTCTTTCACGGCAGGTGCAACGCGATGTGGCGCAACAAAAGATACTTCACTATCTTCCGCCGTCGTCGATTGAAAAGGTGGTTATGGTGACAGGCGCGCAGGGGAGTTTGGACAGCGGAGTTATCGATTTTATTTTAGTGCGAAGTGAATGTGGCGGACTCAGCAAAATTGGTTTTAAATCGTGTGACCAAGGGCGAGAAAAGTTTCAGGGCGCAAGTTTAGACTATGTCTGGTTTGATGAAGAGCCACCTTATGACATATATCAAGAATGTCGCATGAGGGTGCTTGATAGGCGCGGAGAAATCTTCGGCACAATGACACCGCTAAAAGGGCTCACATGGGTGTATAATACAATCTATCTAAATGAAAATGACGACAAAGAAGTTTGGTATGAGCAGATTGAGTGGGCGGACAATCCATTTCTCTCGAGTGATGAAATTGAGAGTATGACAAAGTCGATGTCGGCAGAAGAGGTGGAGGCAAGGCGGTATGGCAAGTTTATCGCCACAAGTGGACTTGTTTACAGCGAGTTTGACGAAAATGTGCATGTGATTGAACCTTTTGACGTGCCAGCGGAATGGCAGGATAATATCTCCATCGACCCAGGGCTTCACAATCCACTTTCGGCACACTTTTATGCAGTCGACTTTGACGGCAATGTCTATGTTGTTGCTGAGCACTTTGAGAGCGAAAAAGATGTCTCATATCATGCAAATTGCATCAAAAAAATTGCAGATAGAATGAATTGGAAGCGGAATAGCTCGGGGAAACTATCCGCCCTCATCGACCCAGCGGCAAGCCAAAGGACACTGTCGAGCGAAAAGACGGTGGTGGAACTTTTCAGCGAAAATGGGATAAACGTTAACACAAAGGTCAACAAGGATATGTTTTCAGGTATTGCCACAGTGAAGAGTTATCTTAGAACTGCCGACGGGCGAGTAAGACTTTATATTTTTAAAAACTGCGTAAATCTTATTCGTGAGTTTAAATCATATTGGTGGGGTGACGGCGACAATCCTATTAAGAAGGACGACCACGCGCTGGACGAACTCCGCTATTATTTGATGACAAAGCCAAAAAATGTTCCAAAGGTCAAAAAGACGGAGATACAAAAGGACAAGGAGCGCCTTATGAAAAGGTTGAGATTAAATGGTCAAATATAATTTTTGCAATAAATATTATATTAATAATTTTAATTGTCTTGATAAAAATTTTAATTTTTCATTTTTTAGCTTTTATAAATATCTAAAAGCTTATTAAAAAAATTGCATACTACACAATATATTGTGTGATATGCAATGATTTTTAAGTCTGTATAAACAAATTATTCTCTATTTTAAGAAGCTCTTAAAGGACAAAGAGTGAGTATAAGAGAGGTTAACATTTTAGCTTCACCATCATTAGTGCCTTCTTCACCGTCAGTTGTTTCTTCCTTTGTCATATCAAAGGAGTATGTTAAAACTATATCGCCATTAGTTTGAAAATCAACCTCAACACCATCTTCATCTTGCTCGCTAGAATTTCCGTATGTTAATGCAATGGTTTTGCTTGAAGTGAATTCATTAGAAGAGAATGTAAAGCGAACATAATATGGTTGACTTGTGAGCCTAAACACATCTCTCATATCAGTGAAATTTGTGGTGGTGTTTAAGAAACTTTGGTTTGTGAGATTTACAGGAGTGCGATAGTTCAAAACGTTTTCGCCGATGCTTATTGACAAGTTTCCAACGCAAGTTACATTTTGATTTTCCAAATTCTCTTCAGGTATCTCTTCGCCTTCAGCGTGCTCAACAACGCGATAGGATGAAAGTGTGTAATACATCTGCCTTGAGTCCTCAAAAATTGCGGTGTAGTTGTCGGCGGTGTAGGAGGAAGCGTTGAAAGTTAATGTGCTTGTTAAACTATCGCTTGAGGTTTCAATGTTGTAGGTGTTATTACTTACCAAAATGGTTTTGTTTTGATATACCCACGCGATGAACCTATGTTTGTTCACTCCGCGCGCGGTCAAGGTCACTCGGCTTCCGTCGTTAAAACTTCCCATGCCTGTGACATTGCCATTTTGGCAGTTGGTGGTGGCGGTTATGTTGTAAGACTGCACCTCTCCGCATCCAACTAAAAGAAAGATAGGAGCGATAAGAATAACTATTAGTAATAAAAGGCTTTTTTTAGATAATACTTTCATTTTTCGCTCCTTTTAATTATTTTGTGTAGCAATGTGTGAATAAGTTATGTAATATTCTAAATATATAATAACGCAAAAAAATATTTAAAGTCAAATAATTGCGATAATTTAAAAAAATTAAGAGTATTTTTGATTTCCTTGCATAAAATAGTATATGTTATCAAACTGGCAATATGGTTTTTGCTGGCATAAGATGAGATTTGGGTGTTTTTTAATTTTGTAAGGAGATTTTATGTGGGAATTTTGCTTGACAACATGTAAACTTGACGTGGCGCGGTTTATCTTTCAGTCTATGAAAGAGGAACTTTGTAGCTATCAAACTGTGCTTACTTGCTATGAGCGATATGGCTCATTTAACATCATGTTTGCCTGCCCTATGGAAGAGCAAACTCGCCTTACAAACATCTTAGAGAAAAACATAATCAAAGTCATCTGTTCCTACTATAAAGAAGGGTTTTTAAAGGAAAATTTGTGTTTGCCAAGCCATGAAAAGATAAGTTTAATGGCGTTTAAAAAGGCGCTTATGAATTTCGATAGAGAGACCGATTTGTATATCATCAGTAAGAATTTGGAACTTAAAAGCACATTAAATTTAGACTCTTTCTACGACTTCAAACTGAAAGCCCTTCGCGATAAATGGGGTGAATTAGTGCTACTTGCCAATGAGAACAGTGACTATCTCATAGGCGATGATGCGTTCTATGACTTGCTTAAATTTTTGGTGGACAACTTGGAGATTAAAGAAAACGAGATTTCGGTGTTTGAAAAGGAGAATGGTTACAGCATTATGGCGGATGAGTGTTTTGAAAGTTTAAATAACGAAGCGCTTGTATCGACCTTAATCGAGCTTTCTCCTAAGAAAATCAACTTTTATTGTGACAAAGAGAACTCCACTGTCTCGTTTTTGACCAAGATTTTTTCTGAACGCATAAATGTGAGTTATAATAAGAGTATGGAAAAAATATTTTCTTAAAAATACTTGACAATATTTTATAAGTAGCATATAATAAAAGTGCATTTAGTGAAAGACAAGTAGTTTTAAGTTGTCATGCCTAGAGAAGAGTTGTTTGGTGAAAAACTTTGATGAGACTTAAGAATGAAACCACTTTTGCGCTTGAAGATGCTTTTAAAAGAGTGGCACGAATTTCGTGCAATTAAGGTGGAACCACGGTTATTTAATCGTCCTTAAAAACAATTTTGTTTTAAGGGCGTTTTTTGTTGCTCTTAAAGCGAGAAAAGGAGATAAATATGGAAAAAGATAAGAAACAAGAAGAAATTCAAAAGGCAAGGCACTCGCTTGCTCACATTTTAGCAAAGGCACTGACAACCCTTTATCCAAAGACCAAACTTACCATAGGGCCAAGCATTGACGATGGCTTTTATTATGACATCGACCTTGACATCAATCTTACGCCTGACCATTTTCCTGAGATTGAAAAAAAGATGAAGGAAATAATTAATAAAGGCGAAGATTTCACGCGCAAGGTTGTTTCAAAAGAAGAGGCGCTTAAACTTTTTAAAGGGAATGAGTATAAGACTGAGATTATCAACGAACTTCCAGAAAATGAAGAGGTGTCTTTATATTACACAGGCGATGACTTTTTCGACCTTTGCCGAGGACCTCATGTGGAGAACGCGAAGAAACTTCAAAATTATGCCTTCAAAATCCACGCGGTGAATGGCGCATATTGGAGAGGTAGTGAGAAGAATAAGATGCTTCAACGCGTCTATGTCTATGCGTATCCAGATAAAAAGCAACTTGCTGAGCATATCAACATGATTGAAGAGGCGAAAAAGCGCGACCATAGAAAGTTGGGTAAGGAACTTAAACTATTTATGATTTCGCCAGAAGGACCAGGCTTTCCTTTCTATCTTCCAAAGGGCATGATCATTAGAAATGAACTTATCGACTATTGGCGTCAAATTCACACCAAGGCAGGATATAAGGAAATTATGACTCCAATCATGCTCAATCGTCATCTTTGGGAAACATCAGGACACTGGGACCACTATAAAGACAACATGTATCTCTCGACCATCGACGATGAAACATATGCCATTAAGCCTATGAACTGTCCAGGTGGAGTGCTTGTATATAAAAGCGAACCGCACTCATATAAGGAACTACCACTAAGGCTTGGCGAACTTGGTATTGTGCATAGATATGAAAAGTCGGGCGAGTTAGGGGGACTATTAAGAGTTAGAAGTTTCACGCAGGATGATGCTCACATCTTTATGACACCGTCACAGATTAAGGATGAAATTAAAAATGTTGTGGCTCTAATTGATGAAGTCTACAAGGTTTTCAATTTTACCTATCATGTTGAACTTTCCACGCGTCCAGAAAATAGCATGGGCAGTGATGAAGATTGGGAACTTGCGACAAATGCTTTAAAAGGTGCGCTTGATGAGTTAAAACTTGACTATATCATAAACGAAGGCGATGGAGCATTCTATGGACCTAAGATTGATTTCCACCTAAAAGACACCATTGGCAGAACCTGGCAATGTGGAACAATTCAACTTGATTTCCAACTCCCACAGCGCTTTGAACTTGAATATGTTGGCGAGGACGGCGAAAAACATCGTCCTATCATGATACACAGAGTTATCTATGGCTCAATCGACCGCTTTATCGGCTTGCTCATCGAGAACTTTGCAGGAGCGTTTCCACTTTGGCTTTCGCCTGATCAGGTTAGGGTGCTATCGCTCACTGAAAGAAATTGCGACTATGCTGACGAGATTACTGCCACGCTTCGTGAAAATGGTTTAAGAGCGGAGAGTGATAACCGAAACGAGAAGATAGGCTACAAAATTCGTGAGGCGCTTAACGAAAAAGTTCCATACCTTATCATCGTTGGCGATGAAGAAGAGAAAAATAAGACAATTTCCATTCGTGGACGCGGATATGAAAATAAGAGTGGGCTTAACCTAAACGACTTTATCGCTCGCCTTAAAGAAGAGATAAAAACAAAGAAGATTTAAAGAAGATTATCTCTTCTTTTTTCTTTATATATCCAAAATATTTGACTTAAAATTTTTGTTATGTTAAGATAAAAAAATGACAGCGGTCGCAAAAACAAAGGGATTTTTTAAATATTTTTTCGGCACTCTTAAAAAGGGTAAGTTTTTGCTTATCAAGGGTATTATGGTGGCAATTTTGTCCGCTATTATCTCAATTATTTCTAATTTGCTTGGAGTTTACGAACTAACCTATCTCAACGCCTTTTTGTCGCTCAACTACTTTGCTTCAATGATTGCTTTTGGTGTCAGTCAAGGCACAAACATCATGGTTAATCAAAACATCTCCATAAAAAGCAGAGTGGAAAAATCTGTAAAAATGGGCTTTGAGTTGATTTTGATTTTGGCAAGTGTTATGACGGCGATACTTGCGATTTTTCCTAGATTTTTTATGGAAACGATAACAAGTTTCGTGCCGACTGACTATACCTTCTATTACATCATGTGTGCCTACTTCTTCTTCTCGTGCCTGTCAGGATATTTAGAAGACACTTTAGACCAGTTGAATATTTTTAAATTATCTTTTCTCTCCACATCGCTAAGTTATATCTTTGTCATTATCGGCTTTTTGCTTCTGTATTTTATCGGCTCATTCATGCTTAATTATATCGCCATAGTTTATGTTTTAAGCGGGGTGCTACTTTTTGTTCTTTACTATGTTGTGCTTTTAAAACGCAGTGGCTTTAATATTAATGTTTTTAAATTTGTGCCTATCTCATTCACCAAAAAGCAGTGGACAATCCTTTTTTCAAACTTTTTTGCCGAAGTGGTTTGGGAGGTGGGGTATTTTGCCACAAGCATATATCTTCTTCGCACAAGCGATATGCTTTTCAACACCTATTCTTATCTCGAAAGCGTGCTTGATATTTTAAATTGTTTCTTTATGGCTTATAGAGTTATCTGTGCCATTGAAATTACAAGAGCGCTTGGGAAAGATGATTTTGAAAAAGCAAAATATCACGCCAAAAACTTGCTTTTAGGAGTGCTTGTTCTTTATATTTTCTATGCTATTCTTTCGCTTGCACTTATCTACCCAATCGCAATTGGTGTGAATGATGAATATTTTTTAGCTATGTTTTATGTTTTACCATGCTATGTGCTTATTCATCTCTTCCGCTTCTTTTCGTGGACTATGTCATCCTATCTTTTAAGGCTTGGCGGAAAGGAAAATTTGGTGATGATATGTTGCAGTGTGTTTTATACGATTTGGTGTGTGATGTTGTGTTTTATTACAAACTATCTTCCAGATAATACCTATTTTGTCTATTTTATGATTGCGCTTCCTGATATCATATTTACAGTACTTTATCTAATAATTTACAAGCACGGGAAATGGCTTAGTAACATTCAAAAGGATCCGAATTTATTTTCAAACAAGATTAAGTGCTTTATCTTCGACTTTGATGACACACTTTACTATAATGTCAGTTGGAAGCAGTGGAACAAAGAGAGAAATGAGTGGGTAAGAAATCATTTTAGTGATTATAGCGACAAAGAATTTACGGAATTATTGCAAAATGTATTAGGTACGAAGCGTATTGACTCTGGGCAAGATATTGTAAAACTTTTTTTAAAGACGGAAGGTAGTTCAAAAGCGTATAATGAGTGGAGATACGGAAAGCGCATTGTTTTGAATGAAGAAGGGAAAAAGGGTGAGGCAATACCAAAAAGCGAACTTAAAAAGTTTCGTAAACAATGTCAAAGGCTTGGAGGAAAAATGTATATCGTGTCCAACTCCACCAAATCCGACATTAGAGCATTCATGGAATATTACAAAATTGACCACACCTTTTTTGAAGATATTTTGACAAATGATTTTCCTGAGAATGACATAACCAAAGAACATCTTTATAGAGAGATTTTAGAGAAAAACAAATTAGAGCCTGACGAGGTTATGGTTATAGGCAACAGTTACAAAACAGATATATTGCCAGCAAAGAAATTAAAGATGCATACCTTTTTATGTAAAAATGGCTTTACCTATGATGAAGTTGTGGATTAAGGCGTTATAAATTTATTTTTTCACCTTGAAATTTCAAATAAGTATTTTGGTTTTTAAAATAAAAATATGTTTTTCTTAGTTTCAAAATTTAGAAACTTTGATTAACTATTAATTATTCTCTTTAAAAACATAAAATAAGTAAAAAAATTGTCTAAATTTTCACTCTTGACAGGGGTAAAGTTTTGTGGTAAAATTTTCTTTGAAAGAGTTAGCAAAGGCGAATTGTCAAATTATTTTTAAAAATTTCATTTTTCGCTTAATTTCGTTTGGAAAATTTTAGTAAACTATGTTACTATTAAAAGGAGAAAATTTCATGGGCATCAACGAACTAGCCATTCCGCTTTGTGTGATTTTCTTAATCCTTTTAATGGGGTTCTATTTTAAATAAAGGAGAATAAAATGGAAAATATCGTAAACTATGTTTTAATAGGTATTGTTGTTTTGATGTTGATTGCTCTTCCTATCATGATGAACAGCAAAAACAAAAAGGAAACACAAAAAATTCAGGAGCAGACTAATTCGCTTAAAGTGGGCGATAAGGTGCTGACAACAAGCGGTGTGTATGGAACAATTACTGAACTTAAATTTGACGAAACTCAAAAACTTGTTGTTATCGAAACAGGCGGAAAAGAAAAGAGTTATTTAGCAGTTGACGCCTATGCTATCTACACCGTTTTCAAGAGCGAAGAAGAACTTAAAGCCGAAGCTTTAAAGAAAGAGGAAGAGGAAAAGGCTAAACTTGAAAAGAAAGAGGCTAAAAAAGAGAAAAATAAAGAAGAAAAGGTTGCTATTGAAACTCCTTCAAAGGAAGAAACTGCCGAGGCAGAAGTGGTTGAAGACGCAGAAACTAAAGACACTAAAAAAACAAAAAAATCTAAAAAATAATGAACGAGAAATTTATAAGTTTCGGCTTATAAATTTTTTTATGCCATTTTAAGTGACTTTATTTTTTGCTTATGATATAATAATTTTCAAGTGTATTTGTAAACTTGTTGGGTTAAAAAGTTGCAAATAACAGTTTAGGAGTGGCAATGGTTATAGGAATTGATATTGATAAGGTGATTAGTGACTTTGACGAAGGTGTTTTAAAAGAATGTTTTTTGGAAGACAAGAAGAAAAGAAATAGGGGAATTGTCAATAAAGATGCGGACGGCGTGCCTGAAATGTTTGATTGGTCGAGGGAAGAAATTGACGAGTTTTATAATAACAACATGGAACGCATTGCAAAGAACTTGAAGGTAAGAAGAAATTGCAAAAAATGTATGGACAAGATGCTTGAAGATGGACATCGACTAATCTTAATAAGCCATAGAGCATATCCGCACTATGTTGAGCCATTTAAAACAACCACGGACTGGCTGAAAAGTAAAAACATCAACTACACAAAACTTGTCTTGTCAAAAACGCCAGAAAAAGTGGAAGAGTGCAAAAATTATAAGGTCGATTTGATGTTTGACGATAGAGTAGTAAAATGCAAAATTATGCGAGAGAATGGCATAAACTGCTACCTTGTGATTACCAGATATAACTGGAGATTGAAAGGCAATCTTCCTTATGTTACAAGTTGGAAAAATATTTATGAAGTTGTTTCGAAATACGCAAAGAATAGTTAATTTGACTTATTATTTATTATTTTCAACTTTCTAATTTTCCAATTTTTTAAAAGATACATATTGTTTTTAGTTATGGAGTTTTTATGAAGAAAATTGTTGTTTTAGACACCGACATATCAAATGAAATCGATGACCAGTTTGCGCTTGTCTATCTTATGAAATCGCTGAGCGAAGTGGATGTGCAGGCAATCACAATCGCACCTTTCAAAAAAAGTTCGTTTATGCCAGTGGAAACAATAGGTGAAGGCACAGACCTTTCGTTTAACACCGCGATAAAGATTTTGGATATGCTTGGTTTGGAAAAATATAAAAAGAAGGTTTTAAAAGGCGCAAAGCACTACTTTTTTGAGAGCCGAGAACCCAATCCTGCCTCGAAAAAGATAATCGAACTTGCAAGAAGGTTTGAGCATATCACAGTCATCGCCATTGGTGCGATAACAAATGTGGCACTTGCTCTCTATCACGCGCCGGATATTGCAACTAAAATTGATGTTGTTTGGCTTGGCGGACACAGTTTTTTGCAAGACAAAAATGACGAATACAACTTTAGGCAGGATGTTGATGCGGTTAGGTTTGTGTTTAATTCAGAAGTCTCTCTCACTGTTATTCCATGCAAAAATGTGGCAAGTTATCTTCAAACAACAATTTTTGAACTTGAGTATTATTTAAAAGATAGTGGCGAAATTGGAAGATATTTGTGCGAAATATTTAAGAACTGCAAAAAACATCGACATAAGAACGAAAGCGACAAAATCGGCGAAAGCAAGGTGTTATGGGATATGAGTGCGGTGGCGTTTTGCTTAAATCAAAGTTGGTTTGGTTATAAGGAAATAAGTTGTCCAGAGATATTGGAAGATTTGTCGTATAAACAAACAAAAGGCAGGCATAAAGTCACTTTTGCGAATTTTGTTGACAGGCAAGCGGTGTTTAAAGATTTTTTTATGAAAATGGGGCTGTAACTAAAAGGAGAAAACTATGCAACTTACAAGTGAAAAGGCGTTGGAACTTTTAAATAACTCGCGCGGAATGGCAAAGGATGATTATTGGATTGAACATTCCATATGTGTTGGTAACACGGCGGGCGTCATTGCAAAGGCACTTGGTATGGATGAAGATATGGCAAAAACACTCGGCTACATTCACGACATCGGCAAGCGGAATGGATATGGGCCAGGTGTAATTCCGCATGGGTATGGTGGCTACAAGTATATTTTAAGTTTGGGATATGGTGAGGAATACGCCGATGTTTGCTTGACGCATTCCTATCTTAACAATGATATAAACTGTGTGGCGGGCGGACTGCCAAATAAAAAACGCCCTACATATAAGTTTGTGAGAGATTTTGTGAAAAATCATGAGTATAACGAATATGAAAAACTTATCAACCTTTGCGATTTGATGTGCACGCAAAAGGTTATGTTTATGGAACAAAGGCTTGTCAACCTGATAACGCGATATGGTGTTTTTTCAAACACAGTTTATCATATTAAGGAAGCGCAAAAATTAAAGAAATATTTTGACGAAAAACTCGGCTACAATCTTTACAAGTTATTTCCAAATGTTTTGGAAAATGATTTTTAAATTTTAACGACATAGTTATCATATCGTTTTGCTTTTAGTTTTGTTTTTGATATAATATATTCTATGAAAATAATTCATTGTGCGGATATTCATATTGATATTAAAGAATTGAAAGGGCTGGGCGCGGATGAGAGAAAATTGAAGAGAAATCAACTTCTTCAAAACTTTTTTGATTTGGTGCAGTATGCTGAAACAAACGGCGTGAGTGCAATTCTTCTATGTGGAGATACCTTTGATGTGCCTTCGCCGAGTAAAAATTCTGTAAATTTGTTTAAAAAGGCGGTGTTAAGTCATCCTAACATCAAATTTTTCTATATTTGGGGTAATCATGACGCCAACTTTTGCCCTTTTGCAGACGACGAAATGCCAAAAAATTTTATCCTTTTTAAAGAGAATTTTTCTAAGGTCGATATAGGCGAAAATGTTGTGGTAGGTGGTGCGTCGCTATCTAGATATGTGCATAATCTTTTCTATACTTCCATTGATTTTGATAAAAATAGGTTCAATATTTTGATGCTTCATCAACCTATCAACGCGACTGACGAATATTTTAACGGCGTCTACACAAACAATTTGCAAGGGAGAAATATTGACTATCTAGCACTTGGGCACATCCATTTAAGGCAGGATGGCAAGATTGACAATCGTGGAATTTGGCAGTATAGCGGATGTTTGGAAGGCAAAAGTTTTAACGATGCTGTGAAAATCGGAGAGAAAAAGGGCTTTTATCTTTTAGATATAGACGGACAAAAATTTAAACGCGAGTTTATCCCTTTCAGCAAGTATGATTATAGGAAGATTGAACTTACAATCACGCCAGATGTCAATCATTTTCAAGTTATGCAGAAGGTGGAAGAAATTGCTTCAAAACTTTCTAAAACTGACCTTGTGAAGATTATATTAAAGGGCAAACATACCGAAGATAACCCTGTGCAAGTGGAATTAATTAAGCAAAACCTATATGGCAAGTTTTTCTATTTAGACATAGTTGACGAAACAACCACGCTTTATGATTTTGAGAGTTACAAAGACGACAAACTTTCTTTAAAAAGCGAGTTTTTGAAGGAAGTGTTCGACAGCAATCTCTCCGATTTAGAAAAAGAGAAGGTGGCGAACATTGGCCTATCGGCGCTTAAAGGGGAGGATATACTGCTATGAAATTGATATCTTGCCACATAGACGCGTTTGGAAAATTAAAAAATGTTGATGTGTCCTTTAAGGAAAATATAACCTCAATTTGCGAGAAAAATGGCTATGGGAAAACCACGCTTGCCTCTTTTATCAAAGCGATGTTTTATGGACTTGGCGCAAATGCGAGAAAAAATAGTAAACTCACCGACCGCACCAAATATCAGCCTTTTGAGGGCGGAAAGTTTGGTGGAGAGCTTGTGTTTGTTTCAGAAAAGGGTGTGTTTAAGATTAGGCGTGTTTTCAATCGAACCACCACGCTTGATGAGTTTTATCTATATAACGCTGAAAACAACTTGAAGAGCGACGCATATTCTTCAAACATTGGGCGCGAACTTTTCGGCGTTGGAAAGGAAACGTTTGACGCGACAATATTCTTTGGGCAAAAGGAACTGCCAAGCGAAATCAATGACGACATAAAGGCGTCGCTCTCAACAGGCAAACTTTATGGCGATGATGTTGATGCGCTATCTAAGGCTGTTGAGAAAATTAAGCAAAAGATAAGAGAACTGAAAAGCGAACTTAAAACTTTGAACCTTGAAAGTGACAAAGCGAGATTCAGAGAGTTGCAATTAAAAGAAAATGCGCTAACAAATAAAATTAGCATCGCAAAAAATAATCTTGCTGAATATGAGGAGAAATTAAAATCTTATCAACATATTAAAGAAGAGTTGGATGCTAAACAAAAGGAATATGAAAAACTGTCGGCTGAAAAAAGCGCGACCATGATGTATCTTAATGAAACTTTAAAAGAAGTCGAAGATGCTGAACCGCAAGTGGAAGAAAAAGAAGAAACGCCTAAGGTTAAAAAGACGGCATTAGTTTTTTCTATCCTTTTCTTTGTGTTGTCAGTGGCGTCGATAGGGCTATTTTTTGCGCTTGATTTTATCGCTTTCGTGGTGACTTGTCCAGTGTTATTTGTTTTAGGAATTGTAATGCTCGTTATCTTCTTAAAACAAAAAAAGCAAAAAATTCGCTTAAAAAATGAAAATAAATTGAAAAAAAGTGAATTTTTTGATAAAAATGCGGAAAAAACTGAAAAAATAAAGCAAAAAGAAGAAGAAATTAAGAAGATTGATAATCAAATTAATTTGCTTTTTGGTGGTTCACCGCGGAGTTTTGTCAACTACTATGAAGAAGTTGTCAGCAAAATCAATGACGCTCAAAGAGGTGTTGTTGAAAGAGAGAACGACCTAAAACATTATCAAAACGAATTAGACAGTTTGCCGATAACTGAGTGCGATGACAAACTGCAAGCGGACACAGAAAAGAGCGAAGAGTTAAACAATAAAATTAAACTTTTAGAGACGACGCAAAACTTTCTTTTGACCTCTTCTGAGAATTTATCGTCGAGATATGTTCAGCCTGTTCAGCAAAAGTTTGACGAGTTTTATAAAAAATTTATAACAAGTGACGAACTTGTTGTGGACGGAAATTTGGATGTCCACTTAAAACAAAATATGCTGGAAGAAGGATATTTGAGTGCTGGCGTGCAAGACCTAACAGAGATTTGCAAGCGATTTGCACTCATCGATTTGGTGTTTGATAAAGAAAAACCTTTCATAATTTTAGACGACCCTTTTGTGAACTTAGACGACAAAAATTTACTTATTGCAAGGCAGATTTTGAAAAGTTTATCGCAAAAATATCAAATAATACTACTAACTTGCCACTCGTCGCGAAATATTTAAGACGATTTGTGGTATATGTTTGTGGCTTACATCTTATGTTGAAAGATGCAAATTAAATTAGAAAAATCTAGATGTAACAACTTAATGTAGGCGTAACTTTTTAACGAAAATACACTTTAATATTTAGGGAGGGTAAATGAAAGATATTGTTGAAATTGCAAAAACACTTGGCATACGTGGCGAAGATTTGGAGTGCTATGGAAGATATAAGGCGAAAATTCGAAATTTAAAATTTGCTCCAAAGGGCAAATTGATTTTAGTGACTGCCATGACGCCGACTAAGAGCGGGGAAGGGAAAACGACAGTTTCAATCGGGCTTGCCGACGCACTGAGTCGTTTAGACGAAAGTGTCTCGCTTGCTTTACGCGAACCTTCACTTGGACCGACCTTTGGCATGAAGGGTGGAGCAACTGGTGGTGGCAAGGCGGTTATTGTGCCGTCAGATGACATCAACTTACACTTCACTGGCGACATGCATAGAGTTACCGCGGCGAACAATCTACTCTGCGCGAATATCGACAACCATATATACCACAGCAACGAACTTGACATTCAAAAGGTGGTTTTTCCGCGATGTATGGACATCAACGATAGGGCACTTCGAGAAATCACGATTAATGAAGAAAAGTTGAAAAATAATCATCCGCGAAAGGAAAATTTTGTGATTACGCCAGCGAGCGAAATTATGGCGATTTTGTGCCTATCGGAAAGCGAAAAGGAACTTGAAAAACGGCTTGGAAACATCATAATCGGCGAAAATAGCAAGGGCGAATTTGTTTACGCGAGAGAATTAAATGTGGTCGGTTCACTTATGAAGATTTTGAAGGATGCCATCTATCCAAATTTAGTGCAGACGGCGGAAGGCACTCCGTGTTTTGTGCATGGTGGACCTTTTGCGAATATCGCGCAAGGCACAAACAGCGTTATTGCCACAAAGACCGCTCTTTCGCACTCGGACTATGTCATCACAGAAGCAGGTTTTGGCGCAGATTTGGGCGCGGAAAAGTTTTTTGATTTGAAATGCCGAAAGGCGAAACTTGATGTGACGGCAGTTGTTTTAGTGGTCACCATGAAAGCGTTAAAGGAGCATGGAAGAGAGAACTTACTCAAACATATCGATACCATAGAAAAGGTGTTCAATAAGCCTTGCGTAGTCGCCATCAATCATTTCGCAGGCGATGATGAGAAGGAGATTGAAAGGTTTAAAAATGATTGCCCTACGCCATGCTTTATATGCTATCCTTTTGAAAAGGGCGGAGCGGGATGTGAGGAATTTGCAAAGGTGTTACTTGAAAATATCAAAAAGACCAAACTTAAATTCGCTTATCCGCTTAACGCAACAATTAAAGAGAAGATTGAGTGTGTCGCAAAGAATGTTTATGGCGCAGAAAATGTGGAATTTTCAAGTGTCGCAAGCGAGAAACTTCAAAAATACAAAAAATACGCCAAAAACTATGAAGTGATTATTGCGAAAAGTCAGTATGCGCTTATTGACGAGAAAGATAAGACTAGCAAAACACTTAAAGTGCAAGATTTACAACTTAAAAACGGCGCAGGTTTTGTGGTGGCGTTATGCGGAAAAATCAACTTGATGCCAGGGCTTCCAAAACATCCTTTAGGATGAGGTTAGTTAAAATTTTTTAACTTTATATTTCTTTAATTATTTTTGTAAATTGTTTGGAATATAATTTGATATGATGTATAATGCTTCATGGGATAAATATAAAAGGAGATAAATATGAAAAAAATTGCAGTCGTTGTTGACAGTAACAGTGGTATCACGCCAAAGGAAGGCAAACATCTTGGAATAAGCGTTGTGCCTATGCCATTCATTATTGGCGAGGATGTTTTATATGAAGAAGTGGATTTAAAGCAAGAGGAATTTTATCGCTTGCAACGAGAGGGCGTGAGAATTACAACTTCTCAACCTAATATCAATGAAATCGTAGACCTTTGGAGCGAACTCTTAAAGACGAACGACCAAGTTCTGCACTTTCCAATGTCAAGTGCGCTGAGTCAGTCTTGTGAAACCGCGCAAAAGTTTGCGGAAGAGCAATTTCCAGACAAAGTGTTTGTGGTTGACAACAAGCGTATTTCTATCACATCAAAAGCCTCCATTTTTGACGCTATGAAAATGATAAATGACGGACTTGACGCAAAAGAGATTAAGGAATACCTTGAAAATGATGGTTTAAATTCCACAATCTACCTTGTTGTTGACACGCTTAAATATCTTAAACAGGGCGGTAGGGTGACACCGGCTGCAGCAGCAATAGGAACGGTTTTGAATATTAAGCCAATTTTGACCATCCAAGGCGGAAAACTTGATAAGTTTGCTATGGTGACCAACATCAAGGCGGCAAAAAAGAAGATGATTTCTGCACTTAAAAAGGACATTGAAACGCACTTCGCAAAATACGTTCAGGCGGGCGAATTTGCGATTGCAGTTGCTCACACCACTAACGATGAAAACGCTGAAATCTTCAAGCAAGAGTTAATCAAAGAATTTCCAAATATTCCTTTCACCTATGTTGACCCATTGTCACTTTCGATCGCCACGCACACAGGACCAAGAGTGCTTGCAGTCGGCGGATACCATTTCTATAAGAAAGATTAGTTTGAAAGCATTTTTGCGTAAGTTTTTGGAAAAAGGATTGTTATATTAATATAACAATATGAATTTAAATTACTAAGTTATAACTATTTTGATAAAAATAGGGCGGTGCCAGTTGACATCGTCCTTTTTTACATAAAAATCAGCACTAAAATTGTTGAGATGAGCGCGGAGAGTAGAGCGTGTGTGAATTTTTGAATGGCGAAAAGTTTGACTGGCATTTTCACCTGTTGAAGCATGGTTAAAGATTGAAGAAGGGTGGATATTCCGCCAAAACTTATCACGAAACTTGCTAGAACCACGGCGAGTTTGACATTTGGTAACACCGATAAACTCAAACAGCCCTTTGTTATTTCTATAGCGCCTTCAAGAAAGACGGAGATATTTTCTGGGAAGAGATTGAAGATAGGTGATAGGCATTCGATAATGATAAAAAATATTGTGATTATGCAACCGACTGACAGTATGGCGAGCGTCGAAGAAAGGACTATTTCGCTGATATCAGGAGCTTTTGTAGTTTTGTTTTCTTTATTAGTTTGAAATTTCATATTTTCATTTTGTGTGTCTATTTCAGTGCTTATGTTGTCATTTTCGCCTTGTTTATCAACAACATTTTCAACTTGAAAATTGTCATTATTTTGTTTGGTGGAGCATGATTTAATGCTTATGTTATCATTTTCGTTTTGATTTGCGATTTTTTCTATATGCGATTTATCCTTTTTGTTTTGTCTATCTTTTTTATCTTTACAGCCAAGTTTTCGGTAGATAAGTCCGTTTAAAAAGGCGGAAAGAACATGTGAGATGAAGAGAATGTAGCCGATAATGGAACTTTTAAACATCGAGACGCCAACCGCTCCGATTATAAACATCGGCCCTGATGTCGAGCAAAAGGCGGACATCCTGAAGGCTTCATCTTTGGTGATTTTGCCTTGCATGTATAGGTCCGCAATCATCTTTGAGCCGACAGGATAGCCAGAGAGTATCGCCATGAAGAAGGTGTAGAAGGAAATCGGCGGGGTGTTAAAGAGCGTTTTTGTGACTCGCTGAAAAGGGCGAGTTAGTTTTTCCATTTGTCCGAGCGAAGAAAGCGCTTTTGTGAAGAACATAAAGGGAAGCACGCTTGGAAGCACATTGAATGCCCATGCGCTTATGCCATTTAATCCTTGTGCGATAAATTTTGCTGGGCTTACTATCATATTCAAAATGAAAAAGATGATAAGTGCCGACAAAATCATCTTTGAAAGGTTGTCGTTTTTTAGTTTTAAATAAAGATTTTTCAAAATAACTCCTTTTTTATTTGACAATTTTCTAATCAACTCTTATAATGAAAAATATATCTAACAAATATATTTTATTTTTAATTTAAGAAAAAAAGAAGCGGAGAAAATATGTTTAAGGTTAAAGATTTAATAAAAGAGGCAAAGCGTAGGCAAAAAACAATCGTCTTTCCAGAGGTAAGTTTTTCAGATAGAACGCTTGAAGCGGTTAAGATTTTGCAGAAAAAGAAAATTTGTAAGGTGCTTCTTGTGGGCGATGCAAGCGCGCTTATTTTAAGAGATAAGAGCATGGAAAAGTTTGACATTGTCAACCCTGTGACCTTCCCAGACAGAAAGAAATTGGTCAAAACTCTCTATGAAAAGCGCAAGAAAAAGGGCATGACGATAGAAGAGGCGGATGAACTTGAAAAGGACCCATACTACTTTGCAACGCTCTTAGTTGAATGCGGATATGCTGACGGCATGGTGGCAGGTGCGGAAGCGCCAACAGGCAACACTGTGAGACCAGCACTTCAAATCATCAAGGCGAAGAACAAAAATCCTGTTTCGTCCTGCTTTTTGGTGTATGGCGACAACAAGTTTTTAAATGGTAAGGCGCTCATCCTGTCCGACTGCGGAGTTATTGAAAAACCTGATGCGGAAACCTTGTCGGCGATTGCTGAAGCAAGTGTGGAGAGTGCGAAGGCGTTTAAAATTGGAGAGCCGAAGGTGGCGTTTCTTTCCTACTCCACAAAGGGCAGTGCAAAGAGCGAGGATGTGACCAAAGTGCGCGAGGCGTATGAAATCTTTAAGAAAAAGAATAAGGATGTGCTTGCCGACGGCGAAATTCAGTTTGATGCTGCCATGGTGAAGAGCGTTTCCGAGCATAAAGCGCCGAACAGCGAGATTAAGGGCGATGCGAATGTGCTTATCTTCCCAGACATCAACGCGGGGAATATTTGCTATAAGGTTACGCAATATATCGGCGGACTTAACGCGATTGGTCCGATATTACAAAACCTTAAAAAGCCAGTGAACGACTTATCGCGCGGATGCAATGTTAACGATATTGTGATGCTCAGCGTGATAACAGCACTGCAGTGCGACGATGAGAAAAAATAAAGGAGAAAAAGATGAATATATTGATTGTAAACGCAGGAAGTTCGTCATTAAAATATCAACTTCTTGATATGGACAAAGAAAAGGTTATTGCAAAAGGAAATTGCGAAAAGATAGGACTAAGTGACCCATTTATTTCCTATAAGCATGACGGAAAAGAAGAGATTTATAAAGGCGCTAAAAACCACGAAGAAGCCATCAAAAAGGTGCTTGACATTTTGGTGGACAAGAAGAACGGCGTGATTAAGAGTTTTGATGAGATTAACGCTATCGGTCACCGCGTAGTTATGGGCGGTTGGATTTTTAAAGAAAGCACTTTAATCGACGATAAGGTTATCGACCAAATCGACAAACTTTCTGAAATGGCTCCACTTCACAATCCTGCTCACGTTCTTTGCATGCGCGCTTGCAAAAAGGTTATGCCAAAAGTTCCAGAGGTCGCTGTATTTGACACCGCTTTCCACACAACCATGCCTGAAAAAGCGTTCATGTATGCGATTAAGTATGAAGATTATGAGAAATATCATGTAAGAAGATATGGCGCTCACGGCACAAGTCATAGATATGTTGTGCAAGAACTTGCAAAAGTGTTAAAGAAAGATGTTAAAGATGTCAATGCCATCACTTGCCATATCGGCAATGGTTCATCAATCACTGCAATCAAAAACGGCAAAAGTGTGGACACTTCCATGGGGCTCACTCCACTTCAAGGCGTTGTTATGGGAACGCGCTCGGGCGATATCGACCCAACTGTTGTGCAATTTTTATGCTCACACAAAAAACAAACCGTTGACGAGGTTTTAAATTATCTCAATAAGGAGTGTGGACTTTTGGGTGTTTCTGGCGTTTCAAGTGACCATAGAGAAACCACTAAAGCAGCAGAAGGTGGAAATAAAAGGGCGCAACTTGCACTTGGCCTTCTTGCATATTCCGTTAAAAAATATATCGGCTCATATCTTGCTGTTTTAAACGGCACGGATGCCATTGTGTTCACAGGCGGTATCGGTGAAAATAGCAAGGAAGCGCGCGAGCAGATACTAGAGAATATGGAAACTCTCGGTATTGTGCTTGACAAAGAGAAGAACAACAACTTCAAACGCGGACAAATTGAACTTATTTCGGCGAAGAATTCCAAGATTAAAGTCTATGTCATTCCAACCGATGAAGAACTTATGATGGCACGCGACACCAAGGAAATTGTAAAAAAATTAAAAAAGTCTAAATAAAACTTGACAAATTGAGTTTTATGGTATAAAATATTAAAGCAAAAACTTAGAAATTTACTAAAAGGAGAAGAAAAATGGCTGTTCCAAAGGGTAAGGTTTCAAAACAGAGAAGAAACACAAGAAACTCTGCAAATTTTAAGGCAGAAGCAGTTACACTTGTTGAGTGCCCAAAATGTCACGAACTTAAAGCACCACACAAGGTTTGCAAAAATTGTGGAACTTATAAAAACGAAACTGTTGTTGAAGATAAGAAAAAGAAAAAATAAAATTTCACGGCCAAGCCGTGATTTTTTTACTTTTGTATGCGAAAAAGTGTATTAGGCGAAAAAATCGAAAGAATTTTGTAATTTGACATACAAAATGTATTGTGATATAATAAATTTATGGAAGATTTAAGGGGTTTAACGCAGACTGAACAGTTGGTTCAAAGTGCAAACATCATTAAAGAGAAATCGCTTTCGCTTTTGCAGAGCAGAAACATGGGCGAAGAATTTATTGATAAACAAATCGAAATCAACAAGTGTGTTGATGAGTATGTTGCGGGTTTAGGCAATATTGACAATGTTCCCACGGAAAAGTTTTATGGGTATCTAGTGAAGATGTGCGCCATGTTTCATAATGCGCACCTAAGTGTGAGATACAAAGGCGAAAGTGAAAAAAGAAAATATTTAAGTCAGCACCTTTTGCATATCAATAACAAAGTTTATGCCATCTGTGATGGAAAACTTTTGGAAGTGGTAAAAATTGGTGGTAAGCCTGTCAATGAAGTATGTAAGGCTATGAGCGAGTATATTTGTTATGAAACAAGCGAGTGGCTTTCGGTGCAACTATGTAATTACTTGAACAGGACCACACTTTATGATATTTTAGGCATCGACTATTCTTCAATCGAACTAAAAAATGGGCAAAAATTAAAGGTCGACATCACGCAAGAATGGTTTGACTTTAAGAAATGTTTTCCACCATATGACTTGCCAAATGAGAAACCATATAGTTATTCGGTTATTGGGCCAAATTTCATAAAGATAAACTATCTAACTTGCGATGCGAATTTTAAAAGTGAAATTGAAAATTTTTTTGAAGAAGTCGAAAATACAATCGAAACGAAAAACATAAAACACTATATCTTTGATGTGCGCGGAAATCCGGGTGGCGATTCGGAGATAATTAAACCGCTGTTAAGATATCTAAACGAGAACAACATTACCGGCGTGACACTGACAGACAACAGAGTTTTTTCTTCGGGGACTTGGGCGGTGCGCTACGCAAAAACAATTCTAAACACAACGCTCATCGGTCAACCGCTTGGGCAGGGGAATATTCGTTTCGGGCAAAGTTCTGGCAAGATTGAACTAAGTGATGATCTAATTGTCAGTTACACTGAAAAGTTTTTCGATTTCAGTGATGTGTTCAAAACTCCGGGCGCGATTAAGCCTGACATTGAGGTGCCATTGACAGCAAAAGATATTGAAAACAAAACCGACAAAACCTTGACCGTTGCCATTGACTACATCAACAAAAATTTTGATATTGAAAAAGAAAAGAATTAAATTATAAAGCAAAAAAAGAGCAGGGTTAGTAAAATCTGAAATTAGCAGAATTAACAAAAAAAGGAGCTATGCCTTTCATTAGCAAAACTCCTTTTTTAATTAGTTTGAAAAATTACAGGCTAACATATGTCATTTTATTATTCTTTTTCTTTTGATTGCTTTTCTAAATAGTCAATAAGAGCAGGCCTTAAAACTTCATAACTTTCCTTATCTTCATAATCAAAATAAGCAAGTTGATCAGGATGAAAGTTGATGGACACATTTTCTATACATTCGGGAGCAAAGGAAATTTTGGTGCGTAACACACATTTTCCCCCACTCTCACCAAAACCATTTTCAATTTGTAAATTATTATTTAAACTGCCATCTGTTGAAAAAAGGTTTTCATTATCCATTAAAAAGTCACAAATATCATATGGAGAAATTGATATTTTTAAGTTGTTTTCTTGAGATGTAAGAGAAGCCATAACTTTAACAAATCTTCTAGGATATCTCTTTAGGGAATAAACGATTTCTCTGTAATTTTTAAAATCTGGGTCAAAAAATAATTCAGCACTTCCTTTAAGCGACAAATTTATTTGAGAAACAGGAATTTTGTTATAACTTGCAACCGCTTCTTTTAATTT
>CALWEZ010000040.1 GCA_944377455.1 uncultured Clostridia bacterium | reverse complement strand
TCGATTATTTTTGCGGGGATGATTTCGCCTTTGCGTTTAAAGATGCTTCCAGCACTTGGATATTCAAGCGGTTGTGTGCTTTTGCGACATTCAAAAAAATATCTTTGTTTTTCTTCAATTTTCATCTTATCTTCGCTTTTCAAATGAATTTCTGCGCATATAATTATTCCATCGATATTTGATGTGCGGTAGGAAAAATTTAGGCTGTCTTTATCTATCCACATAACTTTGCCATTTTTCAAAACCTTCACTCTCTCGATAAACTCGCCGATGGAAGAGCCGTATGCACCGCCGTTCATATGCACAAGTCCGCCAAATGACGCAGGTATGCCGTAACTCCACTCTAAGCCAGAAAGGCAGTTATCTAAACAGTATTTATTTAGAAAAAATAAATTCACACCAGTGTCGACTTGCAGAAAATCACCATTTTTTTTAATTTTTTTGAAGTTTTTAAGCGAAATTAAGATGATTTTTAAATCATAGTCAGGAAATAGCACGTTGCTTCCATTTCCTAAAATGAAATAGTCAAGTCCATTTTTCTTGCAGTCCGCTATCACCTTTTTAAGTTCACAAACGCACTTAGGAAAAAGAATTGTTCCCTTTCCGCCGATTCTAAAAGTTGAGTAGTTTTTTAAGTCTGAGTTTTTTATTTTTTCTACATATTCAAACATATATTTATTTATGAAAGTGCCACAAAAAGTGCAAATTTAAGGCAATAAGTTTGACAATACAAAGCGAATAGATTAAAATATCAATATGAAAGCGGTTGCTCAAAGAGTTAAAAGTGCGCTTTTGTCAGTCGACGGCGAAACTATCTCACAAATTCAAAAGGGACTTGTGGTATATTTCTGTGTGGAGAAGGGCGACACGGAAGATATGTTAAACTTTTTTGCAAACAAAATATCAAACTTGCGCATATTTGAAGATGAAAATGGCAAAATGAACCTAAGTGTCAAAGATGTGAAGGGTGAGATTTTGTTGATTTCTCAATTCACGCTTGCTGGCGATGTTCAGCACGGCTTTCGGACATCCTTTACCACCGCCGAAGAGCCAAAACGCGCGAACGAGTTATATTTAAAACTTGCTAATTCTTTAAGTGTCATAGTGCCTACAAAACTTGGCGTCTTTGGTGCGGATATGAAAATTTTGCAAGAGAACGACAGCCCTGTCACAATCATAATATCAAAATAGAAAGTTGTTTGATTTGTATGGATAAAGGATTAAATTTTTTTAAATTCTTATTTAAAATTTTGCAACACTACTTAAATTTTTTACAACTCCAACAAATATTCACAACTCCTTTTTTTTGCGTTTTTAATCAAAATAGAGCAAATATTAACTTAATTTAGCACAAATTTTGATTAAATTGGCATATATATTGACTTAAAATTGTAAATTTGTTATACTATATAAGTAAAAGGAAATTGTTATGAAAAGAAATTTGACTTTAGCGGGAAGCATATTGGGTGTGATAGGCAGTTCGATTGCCACGATTGTGTTCACTGTGGTTTTCTTTGCACTTTTGGCAGGCTCAGCGTCGATTGACTATATTCAATCACAGATGCCAGAAGGTTACGAAGTTACCATGGCGACGATTGTGGCACTTGCCATCGTCTGCTTTATTTTCCTCATCGTGTGCATTTTTGGGATAGTTTTCAACGCAAAGACGATTAACACCGCAAATTTACCTAAAGAAGAGTTTAAGGCGAAAAAAGGTGTGATTGTCACAGCCATTGTCTTTGATTTCATACTTTGCCTTTTTGTCTATGCAACTGCCGTATTGCTCTGCGCGGCAATCCTAATTTTAGTTGACCTAACAAAAGAGAAGGATAGAGTGGAAAGTGTTGTGACTCCAGCAAGTGCAAACAATAACTTAAATAACAATGTAAGCAGTAATGCTAACAATGTGAATAACAACACTAATTCAAACGATAACAGCATTGCTGTTGAAACAGTGAAAAAGGAAGAGCCAAAGGTGCCAAAAAGTGACTTATCTGCTTTGGAAGCCGACTTGAACGCTTTGAAAGATTTGTTCGATAGAAGTCTCTTAACAAGCGAGGAATACGAAAAATTGAGAGCAGAGCGAATTAATAGGCATTTAAACAATCTCAAGTTTTAATTTTAGTCAAAATATTTAAAAAAGTGTGCAAATGTGACAAAAAAGTCCTTTGCACTTTTTCTTTTATATCTTAAAATTTTAATATTACAAATTTTTAATTTTGAGGTTTAAATGAAAAAATTTGATAAAATTTTGAAAAATTTACTATTATTTGTCTCTTTTTTTCTGTTATTTTTTGTGCTCAATAATGCCAGCATAAATAATGTTCTATATCCTTTTTCTTTTGGTATGCTGTTTGCTCTGACTTGGGCTAATCAAAAAGTCTATCTATTAGCGCCAGCATATCTGATCTCAGGGCTTGTTTTAAACTTTTCTTTTAACAATGCGATTGTTCTACTTGTCACAATCTTTCTTCTCGTGCTTCCGTATTACATCCATGTGCTTTGCAAAAAAGTGATGAAAAAGTGGGAGTTTGGGCTTTTTTCACTCCTATCTCAAACGGCATCGCTTGTTTTTGCTATAACAGGCGGATATTCCGTTGTGCTTGCTGCGGTCAACATAGTTTTGGGCGTGTTATACATGTATTCTGCCATCATCATTTTTGAGGCGCTGATAGTTCGTGGTTTTACCAACAAGTTGACAAGTTTAGAACTTATCTCACTCTTCATACTCGTGATGAGTTTGTGCGCTGGGCTCGTCAATATTTCAATCGGCGATTTTTCCTTCTTAAAGTTGTTTGTCTCCTTTGTGATACTCGTCTTTGCATACACCTCAACATCGGTTTTGACGCTTTTGATGGCTATCACGGCAGGAGCAGGCGCGCTTCTTGCCACCAACAATCCAATTTACATGACGCCGTTTGTGCTTTGGGCGTTGTGCGCACTAGTTTTTAAAAATCATCACAAAATTTTTATGGTCATCGGCGTGTTTTGCTGTGAGGTCATAAACGGACTATACTTTAACCTTTACCCTTTCTTTAACATTGTTGAAGCCCTGCCTATAATTTTGTCATCCGTCATCTTCCTTATTTTTCCAAAGAAATGGCTGGACGAAGTGGCAGTGATTTTCAATCTTTCTAAGGATAGGCTTGCCATGAAAAATGTGGTCAATCGCAATCGCGAAATACTCGGCAAACGCCTTTCCAATCTTGCCGAGGTGTTCAATGAGATGAACATCATCTATCGCAATATGCTAAAAAAAGGCATGAGCAAGGAAGATGTTAAAAAGATTCTATATGAGGAAATTTGCGATAAAATTTGCTCGTATTGTCCAGAGCGAAACCATTGCCATCGAACTTTTGCCGATAGCACGAAGAAAGTGTTTGAAGAACTTATCACGATTGCGTTTGAGCGCGGAAAGGCGACACTACTCGACATTCCGTCCTATCTAACCTCACGCTGTAAGCAGACCAGCGCCATCTTAGGCTCTGTCAACACCTTGACTGCACAGTATAAAAAATATATATCGATGATGGCGGATGTCGACTCGAGCAAACTCATCATCGCCGACCAACTTTTAGGGATAAGCAAGATAATATCATCTTTATCTAAGGAGGTGGACGCGAATGTCTCTTTTGACACAGTGAGAGAAAACAAGATTTTGGATGAACTTACTTACCACAACATCATCTGCATCGACGCCGTCGTCTTTGAAAAAGATATTCACACAGAGATTGCTTCACTTGTGGTGAGAAAGGAGGATGCAGAAAAGATGCGTATTGTCGACTGCGTTGGGAAAGTTTGCGGACAGAAAATGATCGTTTATGAATCTTTCCCAAGCGTCAGACCGAATTACACTGTTTTAAATTTAAAAACCGCACCGCGATTTAATTGCGTGTTCGGAGTAAGTCAGAAAACAAAATCAAAATCAGAGACAAGTGGAGATAACTACACAGTGATAAAACTTGACGGCGACAGAATTTTGTTTGCTGTAAGCGACGGCATGGGAAGTGGCGAGAAGGCGGAGAACTACAGCGAACTTTCGCTTGCACTCATTGAGAATTTCTACAAGGCGGGGTTCGATAATGACATCATCATCTCTTCAGTCAACAAACTTTTAAATTTGCACAAGGACGATATTTTTTCGGCATTAGATGTCGGCGTGTTAGATTTAAAAAATGGCATATGTGATTTCATTAAAATGGCAAGCCCGGTGACCTTTATCGTCAGCAGTGAAGAAGTAAAAAAGGTGGAGTCGTCGTCACTTCCGCTCGGCATTGTCGATGATGTCGGTCCACTTGTTAAAAAAGAGGTGATAAGTGCGGGCGATTATATTGTTGTGGTGTCGGATGGAATCAGCGACAGTTTTGAAGATGACGAGATGTTTAAAGAAGAGTTGTTGTCGCTTAACGGAAAAAATCCACAGGAACTTGCCGACCAATTACTCGAAAGGGCACTATCGCGCAACAAAGGTTATGCCGTGGATGATATGACATGTGTGATAATAAAAATTATTGAGGGTTAAAAATTGAAAAAAAATACGCAAAAAAACGAAAAATAATCAATTTTTTATGAAAAAATCAACAATTTTTAATAAAGATATTGTTTTTTAATCTTTTATATTGTATAATACAACTATAAAAGGTTGGAGACTATGGATGAAATTTTAGATTTTATTAAAGAGCATAAACTTGTGAAGCGTGGCGATGTGGTTGGAGTTGGCGTCAGTGGCGGTGTTGACTCCATGTGTTTACTGCACTATCTCAACAGCGTCAAAGAGCAGTTGGATATTGAGGTTGTCGGCATTCACATAAATCACGGCATACGCGAAGAAAGTTTTGATGAAGCAAAGTTTGTGCTTGAAAAGTGCAAAGAGATGGGCGTGCGTGTCTATAAGTTTACCATTGACTCGAACAAGATTGCCAAAGAGAAAAAATTGAGTTTGGAAACTGCAGCGCGCGAGGGTAGATATGGCGTGTTTGATGCGCTAGTTAAAAAGGATATCGTCGATAAGATTGCGCTTGCGCATCATATGAGCGACCAGGCAGAGACCATCCTTATGCATCTATTTCGCGGGGCGGGAGTTAAAGGTGCAAAGGGCATGGAGCCTATTCGCGACGGAATCTATATAAGACCTATGCTCAATGTCTCTAAGAAAGAGATATTGGAATATGCATCTATGAACAACATTGAATATGTGGAAGACAACAGCAACAACGATAACACGTATAACCGCAACTACATGCGAAATGTTGTGATGAAAGACATTCTAAAACGCTGGCCAAATGCGATTGAGGCGATCAACAGTTTCTCTCGAACGGTTTGTGAAGATGATGACTACATCGACTCCAACCTAGACTTAAATTCGCTTATCGTTGACAATAAAGTTGTGCAACTTCCATGCAGTGTCTTTAAACTCCATAGTGCCATCTACAGCCGTTTAGTTTTTAAAGCGTTCTCTCTTATCAATGTTAAGAAAGATATTGAGCGCAAGCATATTGAAATGATAAAGGATTTAGCGCTAAACCTTGAAAATGGTAAAAAGATTAAACTGCCACTTGATGTGACAGTCAGAAAGGAATATGGATTTTTGACTTTTGAAAATGTCTACGTTGAGAAGCCGACGCTTAAAAAACCAAACAAATGCTTTTCCTTTGACGTGGAGAATTTTGGCACGGTGACAATCAAGCGTGTTAAAACTGACAACTTAACCGACGGCTTATATTTTGACTATCGCAAAGTGCCAAAGGATGCATATTGGCGTTTTAGAGAGGACGGAGATGTCTTTGAAAAATTTGGTGGTGGAACGAAAAAACTTAAATCAATTTTCATTGACAAAAAAATTCCAGTGCGAAAGCGCGATTATATTCCAGTGCTTGCAAGTGGGAATGAAGTCTATGTGATTGCAGGCGTGGCAATCAGCGATAAGGTTAAAGTGGAGAATGTTCCAACTTGCTATCGCGTCACAGTTGAATAAAAAGTATTATAAATGTAAAAATTTAATATTAAATTAAGAAAAATAAAACACTTTAACTTTTTTCGGTTAAGGTGTTTTTTAATTATATATTATATTTATTTTGCACTTTTTTAAAATTAACGCAAACAACTTTTTACTAAAATAATTAATTATAATTTTAATTATTAACATATGCTCATATATAAAAATAATGAAAAAATCAATAAAAAACAAAAAATATCAATTTTTTTGATATTTTTTTTGTTTTTAAGCATATAATTTTTGTTTTCTTATGATAATTTTATTTTTAAATTAATTTTCTATGTTTAATAGATTTGATAGTTCAAGGCTATAAACATCTGTCAAATTTAACCTTGTGAACATCTTGTATTTACTGCAAGCGTTTTCAAATAGGATGTATAATGAGCCGTCTTTTATTGTTATCTCTTCGCTCATTTGTGGCAATATTTGAGAAGATGTTGGAGTGTCCAAAATGTAGGTGTCAATCATAAAATCTTCGCCTGCGACATCATCTAAACTATCGAAATGAATTTTCGTAGTAGGTGCGCTCGACAAAATGTTTTTATAGACATACAGATGAGAACTTGGCAGGCTATAGGATGTTGAAAGGATGATGTTGCCATTCGTCACCACCATGCCTTGAACGAGCGAGGTTGTGGAAATGGCGTAGGTAGGAATTGTTTTGCCGATGCCATATTCACTTTCATTGTTTATCTCGTAGGCGAAGGTCACTGCTTTGTTGCTTCCGCTTGGCGTTGTCACTTCGTGGCTTTCATCGCGTTCATAGTTGCCTTCTCGATGAAACTCTCCGACGAGCAGTTTTCCGTCATATATTGTCACAAAGTCAGCACCATTTGGAGCGGTAAAGCGTGAGTCGAAGGTCAGTTGTTGTGCGTTTTCGGCATTCAAAATGTCGGCAAGTTGTATATAGTTGACCATGCCGTCGCCGACTATCCAGAGGCCTGTGCCGTTACTTGTCACTCCGCCAGCGTGCCCTACATATGTTTCCTCTTCATAACTAAATGTGACATATTTGACGTCATTATCTTCTATAACATACAATCTTGACGCTGAGCCGTCCGCCATGTAGCCACTTATCAGCAGAACATCGTTAAAACTCTCATATTCCATGCCCTGCGGAACAAAGCCCTCACTAAGCCCTGGAATTTCCGTTTTGGCAGTGGCTTTGTCAAAAAATGAGTTGTAGTTTTCTCCAAAATAGTAGACAAACGCAAAGATGGAAAAGGCTGTGAAGATGATTGTCATGATAACAAAAAGTGCGAATTTTCCTTTCGTTATTTTCATATATCCTCCTTTAACTAATTCTAGCACACTTTTAAAAGATATGCAATTAATTTTCATTTATTTTTAAATGGAAACAATATCCACAACATAAAAGTAGAACGCTAAGAAAACTGAAGGTTAGGGTGTAGGTAGAGAATGAAAGAACAAAACCATAATGTTAAGCGTTAAAGATATATAATAAAAAATATCAAAATAATATCAAATTAAATGGAAAATTATTTTGATTTTTGTTAATTTTCCTATATAATAGTGTTAAGGAGTTAGATATGAAAATTGCAGTTTCGGCGGAAAGCACGATAGATTTGCCTAAGGAGTTATTGGAAAAATACGACATTCACACTTTGCCATACACAATCATCCTAGGCGATAAGGAATATTTTGACGGCGAGATTAAGCCTGAAGATATCTTTAAGTTTTATGAAGAGACCAAAACTTTGCCTAAAACATCGGCGATAAATACCACACAATATCAAGAGTATTTTAACACGCTTTTGAAAGAGTATGACAGCGTTATTCACTTTTGTTTGTCTGGCGAAATCTCAAGTTCATGCAAAAACGCCATGGAGGCGGCGGAAAAGTTTAAAAATGTCTATGTCGTGGACACAAAGTCACTATCAACTGGCATCGCACTTCAGGCTATCTACGCTTCAAACTTAGCGAAAAATGGCGTTGTAATAAAGGAAATTTACGAAAGAGCGATGAAAAGAGTGCCATATGTGCAAGCGAGTTTCGTGCTAAAGAAATTGGAGTTTTTGTATAAGGGTGGCAGATGTTCCGCGCTTTCCTATTTCGGTGCGAATTTACTTCAAATCAGACCGCAAATCATCTTAAAAGATGGCAAAATGGGACCTCATAAAAAATATCGTGGCAATATGGAAAAGGTGGTTAAAAGTTACTGCGAAGATACCCTTGCTGAGTTTAACAACCCAGACCTTTCCATTGGCTTTGTCACTTACACCACCGCCAGCGACGAGATGGTTAAAATTGCAAAGGATAGTTTGATTAATAGGGGATTCAAAACGATATATTGCACCAAGGCAGGCGCGACTATCTCCAGTCACTGTGGCGAGAACACGCTGGGCATCTTATACATCAACGACGGCGGAGTGGAAGAATAAATAATGTTTGTTTTATAATTAAAGAAGAATAAGGGACATAGTTGTATGTTCTTTATTTTTTATTCAAATTTTAAATAAAATTTCAACAAATGCGAATATTAAACATATGAGTATATTTAAGAAGAAAAAGAAAAAATTTCAAAGTAAAACCGATCCATTAGGTTCTTACACAGGTGTTCCAGAAAACCCATATGAAGAGCCTGTGCAGGATGCCGACGACTTATAGAGAACTTGAAAGATTTATAGTTTATAAATTTTTATAGTGTATAGATTATATAAAAATTTAAGGTTGTTTAAAAAATATCTAAAAAATATTGAAAAATTGAGTAAAAAATGCGCATTTTTTGATTTTTTATTGAAAAAATACGCGAAAAAGTGTATTATTGTGTTATGAGTAAAGATTTAACAAAATTAAGTAAGGCGCAACTTGTGGAGCGCAGTTTGATGAAAAAATTCAGAAAACAAATCTGGACTAAGTTTATTCTCGCTCTTAAAAGATATAAACTTGTGGAAGAGGGCGACAAGATTGCGGTCTGTGTTTCGGGTGGGAAGGACAGCATGCTTCTTGCTAAACTTATGCAACAACTGAAAAAGATAAGCGAAGTCAATTTTGATGTTGTCTATCTTTGCATGAACCCAGGATATAACGAAAGAAACTTAAAGCAGATTTTGGACAACGCAAAGGCGCTTGAAATTCCGCTTGAGATTTTTGCAAGCGACATATTCGACAGCGTGGTCAACATTGAAAAATCGCCATGCTATCTTTGTGCGCGAATGAGAAGAGGGCATCTTTATAGTGAGGCACAAAAGCGCGGTTGCAACAAGATTGCGCTTGCACACCACTTCAACGATGTTATTGAGACCACGCTTATGGGGATGTTTTACGGCGCACAACTTCAAGCGATGCCACCAAAACTTCGCTCAAAAAATTTTGAAGGTATGGAACTTATCCGCCCGCTCTATTACGTTGAAGAGAAGGACATCCTTGCGTGGAAAGACTATAACGAACTGAAATTTTTGCAGTGTGCGTGTAGGTTTACCGAGATGTCGCAAAACGAAGATGAGATTTCGCCTAGCGCAAGGCTAAACATCAAAAATTTGATTAAGGAACTACGCGAGAAAATTCCAGATATTGAAAACCACATCTTTAAGAGTATCCATAACTGCAATGTTGACACTATGGTCGGCTGGAAGCACCACGAAAAGTATATCGACTTCAACGAGTTTTATGAAAATGAGAAAAAGGAAAAAGATTGATTTTGTATAAGAAACTAAAATAAAATTTTTAGTTATAAGATATAAAGCGTTCTTAAAAATTAGGTTTTTTATAAAATTATATACTTATAAAGACTATGCAAAATTTAAAGAAATGAAAAACTTTTTGAATAAACCATTGTCTTTTGCACATTCTATGTGTGGGAGGTAAATATGGAAAAGTATAGACCTGGTGAAAGTGTTCCTGAATCTGGCGAATATACCGCTTACAGCAGGGACGGTCAAAACGGCGGAAAAACATACCTTGAAAAAGGTGAATCTTTTCCTCCAACACAACACGAGGGAAGTTATTATGTGAAAGAGGACTAAGTCCTTAAGAAGAAGTGGCGTTGCCACTTTTTTCATTATGTTTGATTTTTAATGCTTAGATTGTGATATTTTTAATGCTTAGATTGTGGCGCGTAATTTTTTTATAAATTGTTAGTTATATTTAATGATGTTAAGTTGTATTCTTTATTTAGTTTTAGCATTAAATATGAGCGTTTTATTTTTTTTACATAATATTTTGTGTTTAGTCTAAAAAGTAGAAAAAATAAGTTTAAAATTTTTGTGTTAATATTTGCTATTTTTATAGGCATATGTTTCCAAAACAAAATTTTCTTTTTAAGGAAAAATTACAAAAAAGTGCGGTATTTTTAAGAAAAAAGTTAAAAAAGAGCCCATTTTTCGCAATTTTTGTTAAAATAATTGATTTTTGAATGTGTTTTTGCTAAAATATAATCATGAAAATTTCTTTTGAAAACACCGTGGAGATATTAGAGAAAAAGTCAAAATTTATTGGATATAAACTTGCTTGCAAAAGCGTGGATGAAGTAAATGGTGCATTAAAATTTCTTAAACAAGAGCATAAAAAAGCAACACATATCTGTTATGCCTATTCGCTTAAATTGCCATTTTTAGAAAAGGCGGTGGATGACGGCGAACCTTCTTCAACCGCTGGAAAACCGATACTCTCTGTTATTCAAAAGAAAAAATTAAGCGATGTTTGCGTGTTTGTGGTGAGATATTTTGGCGGAATAAAACTCGGCGCGGGTGGACTTGTTAGAGCCTACACAAAGACGGCAAGCGAAGTTTTGGGTTAAAGAGGTTGTTATGAAAGTTGTGACATTGTGTGGTAGTTTAAAATATCAAAATGAGATGATTAAGATTGCAAGAAATTTGGAAGTGACCTTTGGTTACTGCGTTTTGCAATGCGTCTATGATTTTGCTGGAAAGAATGACACGCAAAGGGAGCGAGATAAGATAATTAGGGCGCATTTCAAAAAGATTGACCTATGCGACTTTATCTATGTTGTCAACATCGACGGCTTCATTGGCGAAAGCACAAAACGAGAGATTGAGTATGCCAAAAAGCATGGTAAAGAAATTTTCTATCACGAGGATGTGAAAGAGAATGAAGATAACTGAGATAAAAAAGTCTAAGCAAAATATGAAATATCATCTATATGTGGATGATGTTTTTTTCGGCGTGTTTTTGGATGAGATACTGGCAAAGTATGCACTAAAAACAGGGCAGGAGATAGAAAGCGAAGAACTTTACGCCATCAAAGAAGAAAACGATGAAAAACTCTCTTTTTTGACCGCCACAACCTATCTTGAAAAATATAACGTTTCCACGAAAGGTCTTAAGGACTATCTATATAGAAAGGGTTTTAAAAAGAGTGCTATTGAGAGCGCTGTTTCAAAACTTAAAGATTATGGCTATCTTGATGATAGGACTTTCGCCAAAAACTATTTTGAAGCGCTTTCTTCCACGAAGGGCAAAAGGGTTATCGCAAACAAACTGAAAGAGAAGGGGATAAGTCAGGAGATAATAGACGAACTTCTTGAAAACGTTGATGATGAGGACGAAGAGGAGCGCGCGAGAGTGCTTGCTGAAAAATTCGCCAAAAATCGCGAAAATACCTTAAAAAACAAACAAAAATGCTTTGCGCATTTAATATATAAGGGATATGATTATAGTGTAGCACAAAAGATTGTGAATGAAATTTACCAAGGAGACGAAAGATGATTGGTTTTGACCTTGAGCATATTTCAAGAGTAAAGGATGAAGAAAGGTTGCTGAAAAAGATTGCCACCACCGATGAGATTGCCTACATAGAGAAGTTTAAAAATCGAAAGGAAAAGGAGGCGTCGCTTTGGGCGGTTAAAGAAGCGGTTTTCAAGTGCTTAGATGTGAAAGACGAAAAGATTTCATATAAGGACATCGAGTTAAGTCACCACGAAAATGGCAAACCGTTCATAATTCTCCATGGCGAAGCGCTGAAACTCGCGAAAGGCAAAACGGTGGAGATTTCGCTTTCTCACACAAAGGATATTGTTGGAGCGGTGGCTATTTTAATATAGTTTTTTAACTTACTTATTTGAATTTATTGATAATTATCCGCATTTCCTATAAAAAATGATTAGAAATAATCATTACTTTTTTATTGCACAATTTTTCTTTATTTTGCACATTTGTTTAAACCTATATGTAAGAAAAATTCTCACACAAAAGCATAAAAATTTGATATTTTAGCAAAATAAAATAAAGTATTAAATTTTGATAAACAGGAGAAAATTATGTTGACCAATCCATATGACGAGATAATGAAAAAAGTGGAGAAAATTGAAGAAAATGGACAAACGCTTAAAGATTTTATCGTTCGTTCAACATGTGGAAAGGTCGAGCATAAGATGAATAATGAAGAGGACTATGAAAACATAGGCGCTCTTAACGGCATTTACGAGGACATGAAACCTTTTGAAATTGCTGATTTAACCGATTATCAAAATTTAATAGGAAGGTATGATGGAGAATTATAAACGCGGAGAAATATACTTTGCCGACCTCAGTCCTGTTGTTGGGAGTGAGCAAGGTGGAGTGCGTCCCGTTCTGATTATCCAAAACGATGTCGGAAACAAATATTCGCCAACCGTCATTGTGTCGGCAATAACCAGTCAACTATCAAAGGCCAAACTTCCAACTCACATCGAACTTTCTTCACAAAAATACCACTTGCCAAAGGATAGCGTGGTGCTTTTGGAGCAGATAAGAACTCTCGACAAGCGTAGGCTTAAGGAAAAGATTTCCGTACTTGACAACTATAAGATGAAAGAGATTGATAGGGCTTTGCTTATTTCGCTTGGCTTTGTGAACTAGTTTTATTAGTCTACATACACCGCCAATAGCCTATGGAAAGCCTATTAGCAAAATTTCTTAAAAAACACTTTACAATTTAAGTAAAGTGTGCTAAAATAATAGCAAATTAATAGGAGAAGAAAGTTATGATGAATCAACCACCAATCGATGCGCTTGTTGCAAAAACTGGAAATAAGTATATTCTTTCCATCTTAGCAAGCAAACGTGCCATCGAGATTGAAGCAACACGAAGAGAGGAACTTGCAACTGCTGACAAAAAGGCGATTTCACTTGCGCTAGACGAAATCTACAACGGCGAAATAACTTTTAAAGGTAATGAAGAATAGTTTGTTCTTTTTCTATGATGTGTTATAATTTCACTATCCTATTAGGGTAGTGATTTTTTAATTTTAAGGATGAATTTAAAAAGATTGTTTTTGAAATTGTAAAAAAACTGATAAGAATATATGCTTATAAAATTATTTTTGGCGAAAGTTAAAATGATTACAATAAACTTTTAAATCTTATCGGCGTAACAAAATCAAAAATAAGGTGTGGAGAGAAGATGAAATTTGCAAATGTCATAATCGACCAGGACGCTAAGGCGCTTGATAGAGAGTTTGTCTATAAAATTCCAGATGATTTAGATGTCACTCTTGGAGAAAGGGTGCTTGTGCCTTTTGGCGCGCGCGTTTTAGAGGGCTTTGTTGTGGATATAACGGATGAAACCGACTACGATATATCAAAGGTTAAGCCTATCATTCGCACGGTGGATGGCTTTGCAGTGATTAAAAAAGAGATGCTTGCGCTTATGCACTATATGGCGGACAACCTGCACTTGAAACTCGCGTCCATTCTTAGACTATTTCTGCCAAGTGAGATGCGAACAGGCAAGGTGAAAGAGTTAAAAGTTAGATTCGTGAGATTAAAAAATGAAGATATAACTTTGCCAAAAAATGCGCGTAAACAGGCGGAAATAATCGAGTTTTTGAAAGAGAAAAAGGTGGAGAAATTCAGCGAGATTTCTTCGAATTTTGGCTACGCACCACTTTCCGCACTTGTCAAAAAAGGCGATGTGGAAGTCTTTTTTGAAGAGAAAAAGCGTGCGGTGGACTATGACAAGATAGCACTAAAAAAACGCGAACTCACTCCTCTTCAACAGCGTGCGGTGGACACGATTTGTGAAAACAAGACCTATCTTCTTCACGGCGTCACAGGAAGCGGAAAGACAGAAGTCTATATGAATTTAATTGAGCGCGCACTAAATAACGGCAAAACCGCGCTTATGCTTGTGCCAGAGATTTCGCTGACTCCACAGGTGCTTGCAAACTTTAAAGCGCGCTTTGGCGAAGAGGTGGCGCTTATTCACAGTGGCTTGTCGGCAGGCGAGCGCTTTGACGAATGGCGAAGAATCTTCTTTGGCGAAGCGAGAGTGGTGGTGGGTGCAAGGTCTGCCATCTTTTCGCCGATTGAGAATTTGGGCATAATCATAATCGACGAAGAGCATGAACAAAGTTACATCTCTGAAAGCAATCCGCGCTATGACACTCACGAGATTGCCGAGTTTCGAAAAAAATATAACGACTGCATTTTGGTGTTAGGCTCTGCCACGCCGAGCATTGACAGTTACTTAAAGGCACTTGAAGGCGAGTATCAACTTGTGGAAATGCCGGTGCGCGTCAATGGTATGGAAATGCCAAAGATAGTGATTGTCGATATGCTGAACGAACTAAGGCACGGCAACAGCGAAATCTTTTCCATTCCACTTATGGCGGAACTAGGCAATGTCGTCGAAAAGAAAAAACAGGCGATGATTTTCATAAACCGCCGAGGTTTTTCATCCTTCCAGCGTTGCAGAGAATGCGGATATGTGGCAAAATGTAAGGACTGCGACGTTTCGCTTGTATATCATAGGTATGAAAACAAGTTAAAATGTCACTACTGCGGTAAGCGTTATCGTGCGCTTGACATCTGTCCAAGTTGCGGTAGCCACAACATAAAGCAGGGGGCGATTGGCACAGAAAGAGTGGTGGAAGAACTTAAAAAATATTTTCCTGATGTTCCTATCTTTCGTATGGATAACGACACCACATCAACCAAAGGCGCACACAGAAGCATACTCTCGCAATTTCGCGAAGCAAAACCTGGCATCCTTGTCGGCACGCAGATGATAGCCAAAGGTCACGATTTTGAGGATGTCATCTTGGTGGGGATAATCGACGCCGACCAAAGTTTGTATCAAGCGGACTATCGTTCAATTGAACGCACTTTTCAACTCATCACGCAGGTGAGCGGGCGGGCAGGAAGAAGCAAAGAGCAAGGCAAAGTTATACTTCAAACCTATTCACCGCGCCACTATGTCTACCGCTATGCGCAGAACTACGATTTTAAAGGTTTCTTCAAAAAAGAGGCAAATTTAAGAAAGGTGACCAACTTTCCGCCATATACAAAGGTGCTTCGAATATTATTTTCGCACGAAGATGAAAATATTGTGGCAAAAGAGATAAAAGTGTGCTATAATAAGGTGCAGGAAGTGAAGGAAAAGTTTAAAGACGACTTTATTTATCTCGATGTGATGAAATCGCCACTTAATCGCATTAAGACCAAATACCGCTATCAAATTCTAACGCGGTTCAAACTTGGAAAAGCCAAAGAGATTGAAGACGAGATATATAAGTGCATAGACGAAAAGGCGAAATCTTCCATTTTCTTTGAGATAAATCCACAAAACCTAAGTTAAGGAGAAAAAAAGATGATTGTTTACATTATGCGACACGGGCAAACTATTTGGAACGCGAAGAATATAACGCAAGGGCGAAGACAAAATAGGTTAAGCGAGTTTGGAAAAGAGCAAGTTGAAAAGGCAAGCAAAAAGTTTAAACAAGGCGATGTTGATGTGATAATCTCTTCTCCACTTATGCGCACAATGCAGACGGCAAACATAATGAACAAAGTTTTAAAAACAAAAATTTTGCGTGATGAAAGAATACTAGAGATAGATAAGGGCGTTTTGGCAGGAAGAACGCGAACGACTTTGACAGAAGAAGAAAAAAGTCTAAAAAAAGATAATCCACATGCGCTTAAAATGGAGAGCGTGCAAGATGTGGTGGACAGAGTGAGAGATTTTAGTGCATATCTTTTAAGTAACTTTCATGATAAAAAAGTTTTGGTGGTCACACATGATATTGTGGCGTTCATACTTGAAAAAATCTTATTGAAAGACGAAAAAGATGTTTTAAATTATTATGAAATTCATGAAGGCAAATATACTAACGCAGAGATAAGAAAATTTACGATAGATTAAGGAGAAAAAGATGTCAGTTAGAAACATAATTAAAATAGGAAACGCGACGTTGAGAAAAAAGTCAAAACCTGTGACAAGTTTTGACGAAGATTTATCCACGCTTTTAGACGATATGAAAAAGACGATGATTGAGAAGAAGGGTGTCGGCATCGCGGCGGTTCAGGTTGGCGTTTTAAGGCGCGCAATCATCATTGAGGTGGACGAAAACGAGTATTTGGAACTAATTAACCCTGAAATTTTAAAGACCAAAGGTTCGGTGAGGGATAGCGAGGGGTGTTTGTCAATACCTGACTTTTACTGCGATGTGAAAAGACCGAAATATGTTCAAGTTAAAGCGTTCGACCGAAAGGGCAGAGAGTTCACTTTTGACGCGAAGGACTACCTTGCGCGATGCGTCTGCCATGAGATAGACCACTTAGATGGCATACTTTTTGTCGACTACACCGACGAGGGCAAGCACTATCGCGAAAAATTTGAACGCGGGGAGGGATAATGAAAATTCTATTCTTCGGCACACCACATTTTGCGGAGATTGTGCTTAAAAAACTAGTGAAAAAACACGAGGTTGTGGGCGTGGTTTGTCAAGAGGACAAGCCGGCAAACCGGGGTAAGAAATTGCAGTCGCCAGAGATTAAAAATCTTGCCAAAAGCATGGATATTATGGTTTATCAGTTCGATAGATTAAAGGATAATTTGGAAACTTTTAAAAAAATCGACTGCGACATCTTTGTGACGGCTTCATATGGAAAAATTTTGCCAAAGGCGCTACTTGATATGAAGTTATGCATAAATGTGCATCCGTCAATGTTACCAAAATACCGCGGAGCGACGCCAATTCAAACGGCATTACTTAATGGCGATAAAGTGACAGGTGTCACAATTATGAAAACCGATGTTGGTATGGACGACGGAGATATAATTCTGCAAAAAGAAGTGGAAATTTTGGACGACGATGACTATAACTCTCTCATGCCAAAACTTGCCGATGTTGGTGCGGAGTTACTTATTAATGCTTTAGAAGAAATTGAAAATAAGACTGTGAAATTTACAAAGCAAGATGATAGCAAGGTAACTTTCACAAAACTTATTCAAAAGGAAGATGCGCTTTTAGACTTTCACGAGACCGCCGAAGCGCTTGTCAACAAGGTCAGGGCGTATGTCGAAAATCCAACCGCTTACTTTTTCTTAGGCGAAGATAGAATAAAGGTCTATAAGGCAAAGGTGGAAAAAGGGGATTTACCAAATGTAAACATCGGCGATGTTGTGACTGAGAACAAAAAGAAATTTTTAATAAAAACCGCAAAAGATACCTTTTCCATTTTAAAATGTCAAGCGCCAGGCGGAAAGGTGCTCGATGTTAAAGATTTTTTAAACGGATATAGATTTTAGGAGAGAGTGTGTTATTAGATTTATCGCTTTTGGAACTTAAAGAATATGTGAAAAATTTAGGTCTGCCGAGTTTTCGCGCCGACCAAATTTTTGACGCGCTCTACAAGGCGAAAAGTTTAGAGGAAATATCCAATCTTTCCAAAGAGATTAAGGAAAAAATTGCAAATGACTATCCAAAGTATGAAATTTTAAAGATTTTGGAAAGCGCTGACGGCACAAAGAAAATGGCGCTAAAACTTGAGGATGGAAGCATTGTCGAGAGCGTGCTACTTAAGTATAAATATGGCTACACTGTGTGCGTCTCCACGCAAGTTGGCTGTCGAATGGGGTGCAAGTTTTGCGCGTCGACAATCGGCGGACTTAAAAGAAATTTAAGCGCTGGCGAAATTCTTTTGCAGGTGCTACTTTTCAACAAGATTGTCGGCGGAACGAACAAGGAACGCGGAGTTACAAATGTGGTGCTTATGGGATGCGGAGAACCGCTTGACAACTACGATAATGTCACAAAATTTTTAAAACTTCTCTCTTCAAAGGATGGGCTGAACATCAGCCAGCGCAACATCTCTCTTTCGACCTGCGGACTTGTGGACAAGATTAAAAAACTTGCCGATGACGGCTTTTCGATAACGCTCACAATCTCTCTCCATGCGCCGAATGATGAGACGCGAAAGAAGATTATGCCAGTTGCAAACGCCTATAAGATAAGCGAAATTTTAAGCGCGTGCGACTACTATTTTTCTAAAACTGGCAGGCGTGTGGTGTTTGAGTATGCGCTCATCAAGGACGTCAACTCAAGTGCGGAAGATATGCTAGAACTATCAAAACTCCTAAAAGGTCGAAGTTGCCATGTCAATTTAATTACACTCAACTCCGTTAAAGAGCAGAACCTAAACGGCATACCGCGCAAGGAAGCGTATCGGCTTATGAACATTCTAAACGAGCATGGCATCAGCGCCACAGTGCGTCGAACTATGGGCGAAGATATTGAAGGCGCGTGCGGACAACTTCGAAACAAACTTGGAGGTGGCAAGTGAAGGGATTAATTCTCAAAAAGAACGCCGATAAGTTTACCGTTGAAATAGGCGGACAATCGCTAGTCATGTCGGCGCGAAACCTAAAAAAAGAAGGCATATTCGTCGGCGATAGGGTGGAGTGCGAAAACGGCGTGATAGTGAAAGTGCTGGAAAGGAAAAATCTTCTTATAAGACCGCCACTAGCGAATGTCGACACTATGATTATCGTTGTTGCGTGCTTGCCAAAGCCTGATTTTCTGCTTATTGACAAACTCTTAGTGTTTTGTGTGGTTAAAGGGATAAAACCTGTGCTTTGCATAAATAAAAGTGATTTAAGTGAAAGTTTTGTCAGCGATGTTAAAAAGATTTATGAGGGCGTTGTGGACATTGTCAGCATTTCCACACTTGACGAAAGCGTTATGAACCTCAAAAAATTTGTCAAGGGCATAACGGCGCTTGCAGGTCAAAGTGCGGTTGGAAAATCGTCGATTATCAACGCTCTTTTAGGCAAAGAGATAGCGACGATAGGAGATTTCAGCAAAAAGGTTATGCGCGGAAAACAGACGACTAGGCTTGTGGAACTTTACGACTTTGGTAAAAATAACTACCTTGCGGACACTGCTGGCTTTTCCAAACTTTCCGAAGAACTTTTGATTATAAACGAAAATGAACTTAAGGACTATTATCCAGATTTCATTAAGTATGCGCATATCTGCAAATATAAAAGTTGTCAACATTTGAGTGCATTAGATTGTGGTGTTGCAAAGGCGGTCAAAGACGGCAAAATCAGCGAAGTTCGATATGAAAATTATAAAATACTGAGAGAAAACATAAAACAAGTGAAAAGATTTTGATTTTTTATTTTGATATGTTATTATAGTAGTGAAAACAAAAAGTAGAAAATAAATTTCAAAAAAACATTAAATTAGCCTTATTTTTTAATAAAAAAGCGAAAAAATGCGTTAAAAATTGAGATTTTGATTAAAAAATAAATAAAAATGGAGTTTTTGTATGAAAAAGATTGTGGATGTGGCAGTTTCAACTGACCCGATTGATAATTTTCAAAATATCGTTGACTATGCAAAAGAGATGCAAGGACATGCGGACTTTTTGCACTGCGATATTATGAATGAGAATTTTGTCGGCAAAAATACCTACGACTATAATGTGATTAAAACCATCAACAGCTCCAGCGCCATTATGCTTGACTGTCACTTGATGGTCAACGAGCCAGCAAACGATGTTACAAAATATATAAATGCTGGGGCTAACATTGTGACCTTGCATTACGAGGCGTTTAAGGATAAAAATCAACTTGCCGAAGTTTTGAAATACATCAAAAAATGCAGTGTGCTTGCAGGTATCAGTCTTAAACCAGCCACTCCTTTTAAGGAAATTAGAGCGTTTGCCTATAACGCGGACGTTGTGCTTGTTATGGGTGTGGAGCCTGGCGCATCTGGTCAGGAAACGGAAGAAGAGATGTATGATAAAGTTGCTGAGATAAATAGATTCAAAACTGACAACAACCTCAATTTCAAGATTGAGTTTGACGGCGGAGTGAATGATAAGAACGCGCAAAAACTTCGCGACTTAGGTGTCGACATCTTAGTTTCAGGCTCATTTGTCTATAACAGCAAGGATAGACTTAAGGCGATTAAGATTTTAAAGGGAATTGAGTAAAAATTTAGTATCTTAGCAAAATAATTTTCAACTTTCTTATAAAGTAATCAAAAAAATATTTAGGAGCAAATGATGATTAAAGTGGTTGCCTTTGATTTTGACAACACTCTCTATAATGGCGTGGTCGACGAAAACTATCGCGAGTATATGACGATGGTCTTGTCAAAGATGATAAAGGATAAAGATAGGGTGAACAAAATTCTTGACGAAGCACGAACGCCAGACGGCAAATATCACAACGAAAGCGTCTACCTTAAACTAAAAGAAAAGGGCGAAAACTATAGAAGATATAATCGAATTTTAAAGCATACACTCTATGAGCATTCCAGTACGCCGAAGATAATTTCTGCCGAATTTTTAAAAGGACTTTCAAAAAAATATTATTTATATTTAATTTCCATGTCGGCTCCAAACTACATCAACCACTATCTTAAAAAATATGGGATTGATAAAAAAATTTTCAAAAAGTGCTATTCGGTTGACCTAAACCATGAGCCGATTTCAAAGGCGTATTTGTATGAAAAGATTTTGAAGCGTGAAAAAATTTCGAAAGACGAGATGCTTATGGTTGGCGATAACTATCATGACGACATTGAAACTGCGAAGGAAGTTGGAATAAAATATCTATATTATAACACTGGCGATTTTAATCAAATTTATGATTATTTTAAAAATTTATTATAATTATATGAATTTAATTTATTTATATATTTTTCTATTATTAAATTTTCCAAAACTCTTCACTCAAACGCCTTGCGTTTAAAAAATATCAAATTTTTAGACAAAAATTACAAAAAAGCGAAAAAAAGAGTGTTTTTTTGATAAAAATGCTCTTTTTTAATTAAAAATTATAAAATATTAGGTTTTAATTTCTTAAATTTAATTTTTATAACTCATTGTGTTTTGCTTTGAAAATTCATTTAAGCCTTTTTCAAATCCTTCCTTGCTTGAAGGGTCGAGCATAAACAAAAGTCCAAATAGTTGACCGACATGGACTTTCTCTTCATTTACAATATCTTGTAGGGTATTTCTGTATGTAGGGTCAGTGCTACTTGCGATGTGTGCCTCATACTGAATGATGGCGTCAAGTTCGCCGATGATGTCAAGTCTTGTGTTTTGCGCCAAAATGTTCACATTGTTTTCCATAAGGGTGTATGCGTTTCTCATAATTTCTCCTTTCGTTTTTACATATGACATAAAACATATTTTTGTTAAAGTGACGCATACTTTTTCTATGTATTTCAACTATCACGCAAAGGTCAAAAGGTTGATAAAAGAAGGGCGAGCAGTGGGCTATGAATTTT
>CALWEZ010000039.1 GCA_944377455.1 uncultured Clostridia bacterium | reverse complement strand
AATGGCTATCAAATTTGGAATTTTAAATGGAGTTAGCGTTTCTGCTAGCGACATTGAAGCGCTTTCAAAACTCCCATCAAAGGAAGAGTTGATTGCAAAACTTCTTGGAACTTTGAACAATCCTATCTCAGGACTATGCAGAGTTTTGCAGGCTCCAACGCGTGGGCTTGCCGTTGCTTTAAATGCGATTGCAACGAAATAACAAAAATCGCATAACAAAAAATTTTAAAAGGAGAAAATAAAATGGCTGATATTAAAAATTTTGTTGAAGAAATCAAAAAATTAACTATCGTTGAAGTTTCTGAACTTGTTAAGGCTTTAGAGGAAGAATTTGGTGTTTCTGCTGCTGCTCCAGTTGCAGTTGCCGCTGCTCCAGTTGCTGGCGCTGCTGCTCCTGCTGCTGAAGAAAAAACAGAATTCAACATCTTCTTGAAAGAAGTTGGAGCAAACAAAATCGCTGTTATCAAAGTGGTTAGAGAAATCACAGGACTTGGTCTTTCAGAGGCTAAGGCTCTTGTTGATGGCGCTCCAAAGATGATTAAAGAAAATGTTGCAGCAAGCGAAGCAAAAGAAATCGAAGCTAAATTTAAAGAAGCTGGCGCTGTTGTTGAATTACAGTAATTTAAGAATATTTAATATTAAATCAAATTTTGTGTTTCAAAAAAATACGCTAATTTATAGGCGTATTTTTTTATTTTATAGTTTTGTCATATAATAAAAAATCTTAGCATATGTATTATAACATCAAAATTATTAAAATATATTACAAAAAATAAAATTTTTTCAAATTTTCCTATTGACAAATTTTTGTTTTGTGGTATAATATCTTCTGCGTTTTAAAAAAACAATAAAAAATTTAATTAAAAGGAGAGTAAAAAAATGAATAACGAAGCAACTTTAGAAAGAGTTACATTAACAGAAGATAAAGTGGTGGAATTCAACAAGCAGTATGAAGGCACAATCGGCGCATTAAAAACACTTGCAACTCAAGGCAACACTCCGCTTCTTAGATTGATTGTAAATTCAGATCCTGAGTCAAGCAATATAATTTCATACCTACGTGAAACAAACAGAAAGACCTTTGCTAAATATCTTACAGGTTATTATGTTGAAAACAAAACAGCAAAAAAAGATTTATCAAGTAGAGAAAGATAATTTAGAAAAGCAAATTGATAAGTTAAAAGTTTAATTTCAAAGTAGAGAAAATTAAAGTATTAAACTTAAATTTACAATTTAAAAATGGAAAATTTTACCACATAAAAAACAGGATAGCGAGAAATTTGCTATCCTGTTTTTTGTAATTAAATAAGCAGTGTCACTTAAAATAAAGGTTCGTCGTAGGTTTCTGGCGGGGTGATGCCGAGAAGTTTCAAAACGGTTGGGGCGATGCTGGTCAGTGACTTGCCCTTTTTGAGTTTAACCTTTTTATTCTTTTCACTGACCAAAATGCATGGCACAGGGTTGGTGGTGTGAGTGGTTATTTTGTTGCCCTTTCTATCGAACATCTCTTCCGCGTTTCCGTGGTCAGCGGTGACTATGCATTCTCCGCCAACCATAAGCGTGGCAAGAGCGACGGTGTAGGCGCATTTATCGACGCATTCAATCGCTTGTTTCGCGCTGTCGAAATTGCCAGTGTGACCTATCATGTCTGGATTCGAGAAATTCACGATGATATAGTCGTATTTTTGAGAGTGGATGGCTTCGACCACCGCCTCGGTTATCTCAAGCGCGCGCATCTTAGGAAATTTTGAAAAGTCCTTAACATTTATGCTGTCGATAAGTTTTCGGTCTTCTCCTTCATAAGGTGCTTCAATTCCGCCGTTGATGAAGAAGGTGACATGGGCGTATTTTGTGGTCTCTGATGTATGGAATTGTTTAAGTCCGTTTGCGGAAATGACGCTTGCAAGGTTATCCCTAACAATGATAGGTGGGTAGAGAATATTCAAGTCTTTAAGGTCGGCGGAATACTCGGTCATTGTGGAAAACAGCAAATTTTTAAACTTTTTGGTCTTAAATTCCTTATAATCTTCTTTTGTGAAGGCGGTGGAAAGTTCAATAGCGCGGTCTGTGCGGTAGTTAAAAAAGATGACGCTGTCGTTATCCTTAATCGTTCCGTTTTCGTCAATCACACATGGCTCCATAAATTCGTCTGTTATGCCTTCGTCATATTTTGCCTTCAGGGCGGATGTGGCGCTATCAAACTTTGTGCCTTTGCCTTCGGTCAAAAGGTCGTATGCGATTTTGAGCCTGTCAAAGCGTTTTTCTCTGTCCATAGCATAAACTCTGCCGATGATTGTGGCGATTTTTATGTTAGAGTCTTTGTAGCGATTTTCAAAATCGGTCATGAACTTTATGCCGTCTTTCACGCCAGTGTCACGGCCGTCCATAAAGGCGTGGATGTAGATATTTTTTATCTTAAAATTTTTGCTGAACGACAAAATGGCGTCTAGGTGCGACAATATTGAGTGAACGCCACCGTTGGAAAATAGCCCCATCACATGAAGAGAGGAATTGTTTTTCTCAGCATGCGCGAGGGCTTTGATAAGGGCAGGGTTCTCATAAAATTTTCCTGTTTCAATATCATGATTGATATGCGCTAAGTCCTGCAAAATCAGTCTGCCAGCGCCGATTGTCAGGTGCCCAACCTCAGAATTTCCCATCTGCCCAGCAGGTAGCCCAACCGCTTCTCCGCTTGCTTTCAAAATGGTGTGTGGATATTTCTTTTTTAACTTGTCTAAGTATGGTGTGCCTTGACACTTGATAGCGTTTCCGTAACTATCCTTTCTCTCGCCAAATCCATCTAAAATGACCAATGTAACCATATTTTTCTCCTTTGCTATATAAGGATAAACCTATTCGAAAATAAAGTCAAACAAATTCGACTTCGAAAAACAAAAACTATTAAACTTTGTGTAAATTTCGCTTCAAAAGACAAAAAGCGAGAGCAAAAATGAGAGTGTAATATTTTTTAAATTATCTTAATAATATTTTTATTTAAATTTGAACATTGTCAGTTTTGTAAAATTTTGAAAGTGATTAAGTGTTTATAGGAAGATTGGAAAAATTTTGCAAAAAATAAATTTTATTCATCCTTATGCTCAATCTCTTTAGAGGCTTCGGCATTTGCCATGCTCAAATCTTCTTTCTTCTTTTTCTTCCTTTCATACACCTTAACAGAACCCTTGTTGACGATTATCCTTATGATAAGATAGAGACAGCCGACGCCGATTAGGATGTAGCAAAGGCGCGAGAACATGTTTGCTTGAAAACCAAAAAATCCTGCTATGAAATCGTATTGAAGTAGGCCGATTGATAGCCAGTTGATTGAGCCAATGATTGTTAATATAAAGGCGATAAAAGTGAGCATAGTTCCTCCTAAGTCTAGTTTTCTTAAAAAGTTAAGTTTTAATCAAAAACGCATATTTTTAGCTGAAATTTTCAAAAAAAATAAAAAATAAACGCTTTTTTAGTTTAAAATACCTAATTTTTTGCAAAAATTTAGTTATGATTAAAAGAGAAAAGGTTGTTAAATATAAGGAATATATTTTGAATTGCGTGCGATTTCATGCGCCAATTTGCTTTTCAGCGGACATTGATAGAACCGCTCTTTTTAGTCATGGAATAGATTTAGAATGTCCAATATTTGTTTATGAAAATGCCATTGATGACAATCTCATTCTCGCCTTTAAAGAGGCGGAAAGAGAAGAGAAATTCAACCTTCTAATTCCTATTGAAAATTTAACTAGGAAAGCAGAGAGGAAACTTGAGAAGATAAAAAATGTTGTGCTCTACAGCAGAAATCAAGAGATGAATTTTTTGAATATGATTAACAAACTTAACATAAATTATCGCGCAAAATCTAAGTATAATGTTATCTACAAAGATAAATTTTGTAAAATTAACGATGTGGTGCTAAATCCAAAATTTCGCAATTTTCATTTGTTCCAAGAAGAAAAAATCTCCGCCATTAATGTAACTTATAGGGAGTTTTTGCTCAACGGAAATAACATTTATATCAATTTAAAAAATGACTCTGACAGAGACGAAAAGGTGAGTTTGATGTTAAACTTTCCACTTAAAAGAGGGTACTATGTCTTTAAAAAACACAATGGCTATTTCACGATTGATAATTTGCAAAATGAAGAAAGGTTGTTTTTTAACTACGTCAGTCCGTCGGCGAACGTCAGTTACTCTATGATAGACGGACTGGACAACTCATGTTATGCGACCATATTTTTGAAAGTAAATTTCACTTTAAAGGCAGGCGCGGAAAAGATTTTGTTTTTTAATCTGTCAAATAAAAAATTGCCTTTAAAAAATAAAGGACAGTTTGACAAACTTTTTAATCTAGCAATCAATAAAAGCATGGACATCTTTGATTTAAGGGTGAAGACAAAAAATCAAAAGTTCGACCAATATTTTAACAACACGCTTCCAAAAAAGATTTGGCTAAAGTGGCTAAATTTTGAAAATGACAAAACTTTGATTGATAAGTATATGACCTATCGTTCTCTCTTTATCAAGGGCAAAGATAAGATTTCTTTTGTGCCTTTTAAGGAGATTGGACTTAAGGAACTTGGCATTTTTAATGGCGAATATTACAAAAAAATTTTGATTTCCTTTGGTGCAGAAAAATTCTTACAAGTTGGAAAGGCTAAATTTTTTAATATAAACAATGTAACTCGCTTTAGCCTTAAAAAGAATGACGCAATAAACCTATCTTTTGAAAATGTTTAGAAAAAAGCATAAAAACGCACATTTTTTTGATTTTTTGCACAAAAATGTGTCATTTTTATAGTTTTTTGAAAGATTAAAGTTTTTTATTAATTTTTAGTGATTATCATTTTGAAAATATTTATTTTCTTTTCTTATTTTTATTTTAAAGCGTAATAGATTAAAAATTTCAAATGTCTTTTAAAATTTCAAACAACCTAATTATTGTATAAATTCTTTTCTTTTGCGGAAAATAGAGAAAAGGAGTTTATATGAAAAAGTTTTTTACTTCATTTTTACTTTTGATTTTGGCGTTTTCTTTTTTACTTACATCGCCATTACATATTGTGCATGCTGAGAGCGATGTTGACCTTTCGTCTAAAAGTGGACTGCTTATGGACTACTCAAGTGGCGAGGTCTTGTTTGAAAAGGATGCGCTTGTCCATCTTCCTGTTGCCAGCATGGTTAAGATGATGACAATATTTATATCTCTTGAAGAGTATGAAGAAGGAAACGTCAGCCTTGACACCATGATCTCCACCACCGAAAATGCGTCAGGTATGGGCGGAAGTCAGGTGTTTATTGACCCTTATGTTGAATATTCTTTTGAAGATTTGTTAAAATCGATTATCATGGCTTCCGCCAATGATGCTTCGGTAGCGCTTGCTGAATATTTCAACGGAAATGAGAAAAGTTTTGTAAACAGAATGAATAGGCGCGCCAAAGAACTCGGCATGAACGACACCAACTATGTCAACTGCACAGGGCTTCCAGCGCCAGAGCAATATTCATGTGCAAAGGATAGTTGTGTTTTGATGCGAGAGATTTTGAAGCATGACCTTTATCACGATTATTCGAGCATTTGGATGGACACACTCACTCATCCATCTGGCAGAGAAACCGAACTTGTCAACACCAACAAACTCATTCGCTATTTCCAAGGTTGCGACGGCGGAAAGACAGGTTCGACCAATGAGGCAGGATGCTGTTTAACTGCTTCCGCTAAGCGTGGCGACATGAGACTTATCTCTTGTATAATCGGTGCAGAGAACAGCAAAACGCGTTTTAACGAATCTTCTCTTCTATTAAACTATGGTTTTTCTAATTTTGAAAATAAATTTTTAGTGACCACAGATAGTGCCATTTCCACTCTACCTGTAAGAAAGGGGAAAGTTGAGGAAATTGACCTATATGCGAGCGACAATTTTACCGCAGTAGTGAAGAAAGGTGGAGATACTAAGTATGAAACCATTTTGAAATTGCCAGGTTTTATCAAAGCGCCTTTAAAGAATGGTGAAAAGGTGGGCAGTGTTATCGTGACGAGAGACGGCAATGTGATAAAAGAAATCGATGTTGTGGTGAAAGAAGACGTGAAGCATAGTTCGTATTTCGACAGCCTCAACAAGATTGCTGAAAACTGGTAAAATGAAAAATCTTTAAAAATTGACTTAAAAAACGCAAAAAATGTGAAAAATCGATATTTTTTCGAAAAAATACACCAAATTTAATAAAAAACCATGAAAAGTGTGCGGTTTTTGCATACTTTTCTTTTTGTAAAAATTACTTTCTATTCGCTTGCAAAAGGGCGAGCGCTTTTGTTATAATATTTATATGGATAATGCTGTCGAAGAGAAAGTTGAAGAGAAAACCGAGAATGTGAGTGAAAATGCCGAGCAGTCGGATATGCTTTTATCGTCTGACCAATATCGTTTCAAACTTGACAACTTTGAAGGTCCGCTTGACCTACTCCTTCACCTTATCAAAGAGGCGAAGATGGATATTGCGACCGTCAAACTTGCCGACATCACGGAGCAGTATCTTAACTATATGCAAGACCTTAAAAATATCGACATGGACAGGGCGAGCGAGTTCATAACCATTGCGGCAACGCTTATTGAAATTAAGTCTAAGAAACTTCTACCAGTGGAACAGGAGGCACTTCCTGACGACGAAGAGGATGATGAGGCGATACTGATTCGCAGGCTTAAAGAATACGAACTATTTAAGCAAACAGGTAAAGAGTTAAAAGAGATTGAGGATGTCAACAAGTTCTATCGAGCGCCAGGCAAGGAGACCGAAAAGGTTAAAATTGTGATGAAGGATATGGTGCTTGAACAACTTTTGGATGCTTTTGCGAAACTTTTGATGAAAGAGGAATTGAAGAAAGTTGCAAAGCCTGACGAGCCGAAAAAGATTGTTAAAGACCGCTTTACCGTGGCGGAGAAAATCATCTCCATTCGAAACTACGCGAAAGAGCATAAGCGTTTCACTTTTGAAGAACTTTTTGAAGATGATATGTCAAAAAGCGAACTTATCAATGTTTTCTTGGCGCTACTTGAACTATTAAAACTGCAAACAGTTAAGGTGCTTCAAAGCAGTATCTTTGGCGAGATTGTGATAACAGCAAATGAGGTGTGATTATGAAAGTGGAAAATAAAAAAGAGTTAAAAGAGATTGTTCTATCCATATTGTTTGTGGCAGGCGATGGGCTTGACAAGGATTTTATTTTGCAAAAACTTGAAATAACGCCGAAGGAACTTGACGAGGCTATCGACGAACTTTGCAAGGAGTATAATGGCGATAAGGGCGTGCATGTTATCAAATTTAAAAACAAAGTGCAACTTTGCTCCAATCCAAATTACGCCGACTATATCAGCGAGGTGCTCAACCCAGTTCGAGAGCGATCGCTTACTCGTGCCGCGCTTGAGACCTTGGCAATTATCGCGTATAAACAACCTATCACCAAACTTGAGATTGAAGATATAAGGCGCGTTAACAGCGACTATGCTGTGCAGATACTAAGCGAGCAAAATATGATTGAGGTTGTTGGTCGAAAGGATGCAGTGGGTAAACCTCTTCTTTTTGGCACAACCGAAAACTTTTTAAAGCGCTTTAACCTTCAAGATTTGGTGGACCTACCTGACTACGAACAATTACTCGAGCGCATTAGGGTGATAAACGAAGAAGAGATTAAAGAGGCGCAAAACCAAGGCGACAGCCTTTATAACGAATTTGAGTTAAAGACCGAAGAACTCCCTGACTTTTTGAAGGATGAGGATGAACTTAATAAGGTGACAGGAGACATATCATAAAAAGTTGGGACAGACACCAACTCCGCTTAACGCCGACACGAAAAATTAAAATTTTTCTAACGGCTACTCCGTTGGTTTCTCTTCCCAGTCCTCTTCGGCGTCGTAAACTGCACTTCATTTCGTGGTTTGATTGTTTTCAAACCACTTACCATTCGTTTGTTTACTCCTTATCCCCAAAAATGATAAACATTTTCGGGGACCCCCATTTGATTTT
>CALWEZ010000038.1 GCA_944377455.1 uncultured Clostridia bacterium | reverse complement strand
TCTTTATAAATTTTATCGTCATGTATTTAAACATGAACATTTCTGTTTTTTAATATAAGTAAAAAATATATCGTTATAATGTATTTGCTACATCAGAAAATCTGATAAATTAAAGCAAAAAGACTTACACTTTTAAAATTTTGCTAAATTTTCATAAAAAACCAATTTTTTTCACTTTTTTTGCGAAAATTGCCTATTTTTTTGTGTTTTTTCACTTATTTATTTTTTCTAATTAAATCATTTAAATTAGTTGAAACCTCTTTGTTTGAAATTGAGAATCCGGAGAGATACTTCGTGTCAATTTCAAATGGCTCTTCGTTTAAAATTTTGTTGGCGTTTTTAATGTTTATTCCCCAAAAGTATGCTAGGTTATAAATTCTTATCTTGTTTTCTCGCATGTATTTTTCAATCTCTTCTCGCTTAAACCTAAATTGTAATTTCATATTATAATTCCTTTTATAAATATATTGATATAAATATATTAGTAAAAATATATTTATAAGTCAAGTAAATTTACAAATATTTTTGTATAATTATATTGATACTATTATAATAGTAAAAAATAAGGGTGGAATTAATGAGTAAATTTGGAGAAAGACTAAAAGAACTTAGGTTAGACCAAAAACTAACACAGGATAAACTTGCGGAATTAACAGGCGTTACGCAGGCGGCAATTTCTTGTTACGAATTAAAAAAGACAAAGCCGACAGATGAGGTCATCATTATCTTTTGCAAGTTTTTTAAAGTTTCAGCGGACTATATCCTAGGCTTAGATGATTAATTAAAAATTAAGCAATGGTTGTTTATGCTTTTGATAATTTAATTTTTTATTAAAGTTTAATTTGTTTATATTTTTATAGTAGCAAAGTATGGCGTTAATTTTTATAAATATTTAGTGGCATCTATCATTTTTTGACATAATGCGACATAAACTACCACATGGATACTTCATTTTTGGAATTAAGGTGCAAGGAAGTTGTCAATGTGGTCGATGGGCGAAGGCTGGGGCACATCGTCGATGTTTGTTTCAATTTGCAGACGGGGTGCGTGCAGGGAATTGTTGTGCCGGGCGAAAAAAGTTTTTGGAATGTCTTTAAAAGCGGTATGGAACTTTTTATTCCGTTAAGTCAAATTGTCAAGGTCGGCGAAGATGCGATACTTGTTGAACTTTACGCCACAAATAATCCAACGCCATACATCATGGGCACAAGCAAGGGGAAGAAATAGTTTGTTTGTTGAAAATAACAAAAAAATAAACTTTATCATTTTTGATAGAGTTTATTTTTGATTTTATAGATTTTGTTTTGCTAAGTTTACATCTCAGTGATAAGTTTGATGAAATTTGTTACATCTTTGAATTGGCGATAAACTGATGCGAAGCGCACATAGGCAATTTCATCCACTTTTTTAAGCCTTGCCATAATCATTTCGCCTATCTCTTGGCTGGACACTTCTTGACGAAGGGAATTTTGAATGGACTTTTCGATATCTTCTGCCATTTCATCGATTTGAGCCATGCTGACAGGGCGCTTTTCGCAAGCCTTAATCATTCCGCACTTAATTTTTTCGATGTTAAAAGGTTGGCGAGAGCCGTCTTTTTTAACAACCAAAATAGGCACTGTTTCTACTGTTTCGTATGTAGTGAATCTTTTGCCACATTTTAGGCACTCTCTACGTCTACGGATAGAGTTGGATTCATCGGTTGAACGGCTGTCGAGAACCTTGCTATCTTCATATCCACAATATATACATTTCATAATAAATCTCCTTTCGTAAGGATATGATAACACAAAATATAGTGTAAATGCAACTTTTTAAACACAATATTTTTAATTAATTTAAAGTATGATTATCGTTAATATCAAAGTATATTTTTTGTGTTGAAGAAAAAATATGTATGAAACATGCTTATTTGACTTCGCTCTATAAACTTGCCACCAGAAATCTTTTAATCATAAACGGACACGCTCTGCCATAAAATTTTATATGCATAGTTTAAAGGAAGGGAAGGTTAATAAAAGTTATAAGATAGTTGAAGTCAAGGGCGAAGAGAAGGTGGTTAGACGCTTTTTTGAACTTGGCATTTTTGCGGGAGAAAATATTGTCATTCTAAATAAATCTCCACTTAAAAAGGTCTTTTTAGTTGAAATTAGAGGGTATGTTTTAAGTATCAAAAGCGCGCTTCTTGGCGGTGTTATGGTGGCATGATGGAAGAGATATTGCTCGTCGGAAATCCGAACGCTGGGAAGACCACTTTCTATAACTCGCTTGTTAATGCGAATGAGCATGTCGGCAACTGGCATGGTGTGACGGTGGAAGAGAAGAAGAAGGAGTTTACTTTAAATGGCGAAAAGTTCATGCTTGTGGACACGCCTGGGATATACTCGCTTTCGCCACTTTCCTTTGAAGAAGAAGTTTCGGTTAAACTTATTGAAAATTCAAATTCGAAGATAATAAACATTTGCGACCTAAACAACTTGCAAAGAAATCTATATTTGACGCTATGCTTGATTGAAAGCGAAAGAGACATTTGCGTGGTTTTGAACGAGATAGACAAAAGGCAAAAATACAAAGTCAACCGCGAAAAGTTGGAAGAGTTTTTGGGCGTTAAAGTGATTGAGTTAAATGCCGAAAAAAATTTTGAAGAATACAAAAATATGGCTTTTTATAATAAAAATTCGCTAAATTATTTAAAAAAAGTGAATTTTTCTTGCATTTTGCCATATTTTTCGAATGTTGAAAATAAAAAATTGTTTTGTGTAAAGGCGTTTGAGAGAGATAAAAGTTTCTTTCTTCGCCATAAATATAAGGAAGAAGAGATTGAAAAAATCTTCTCTAGTCTTCCGCAAAACTCCATGGAAATTATCGCGAAGGCAAGGTATGATTTTATTGATGAGATTATAAACTCTTCGTGTTTGAAAAACGACTTTGTCTATGGAAAGAGCAAACTTGACAAAATTCTTTTAAATAAATTTCTTGCCTTTCCGTGCTTTTTAGTCATCCTTGCCATCATCTTTTATCTAACCTTTTTCTCGCTCGGCGCGCTTCTTTCTGATGCTCTTTCATCATTATTGAGCCTTATCACAACGCCAATTTCCAACTTTCTTTTGGAGCATTTGGGCGACAGTTTTATCTATCATCTTTTTAGTGATGCCATATTTTGCGGAGTGGCAACGGTGCTTTCCTTTTTGCCACAGGTGGTGTTATTATTTTTCTTTTTGAGCGTGCTTGAAGATAGTGGATATCTAAGCCGAGTGGCGTTTATTTTTGAAGATATTTTAGGGAAGGTCGGCTTGTCTGGAAAGAGCGTCTACACTCTTCTTATGGGCTTTGGCTGTTCGACCACCGCCATTATGACCGCGCGCAACATGGACAACAAAAACAGCAAGATTAAAACCGCGCTTGTCTGCCCGTATATGAGTTGCTCGGCGAAAATTCCTATCTACGCGGTGGTCGGTGGTGCGTTTTTCGGCGCTAACAATATCTTTGTCGTCATTGGGCTTTATCTACTTGGAGTTGTTGTGGCAATCACTATTTCAAAACTCCTCGATATAACACTTTTAAAGAGTGATAATCAAACTTTCATTTTGGAATTTCCGCCATATAGGCATATGTCATTAAAGCGAACGGGTAAGGTGCTACTTGAAAACTCCAAACATTTCCTAGTGAAAGTTGGCTCAATCATGATTTTCATGAACGTCATTGTCTTTTTGCTATCATCGTTTAGTTTTTCGTTCAGTTATTGTCCTGACGGAACGGGAAGTATGCTTCAAACGATAGGCAAGTTTCTCGCTCCTATCTTTGCGCCTCTGGGCTTTGATAACTGGGCGGTGGTGTCGGCGCTTCTCGCTGGGCTTGTGGCAAAGGAAGTGGTGGTCTCATCTATCGCCATGTTTAACGGCATTGATTCAAGCGCAACAAGGCTGATTTCAGAGTCACTCTTACTTCCAACCAGCGTGGTATATTTTTCTTCAAACGCCTCAGTTTTGTCATTTTTAGTGTTCTCTCTTCTTTATGTGCCGTGCATTGCCTCCGTTTCCATGCTCATTCAAGAGGTGGGCAAGAAGTGGACGATAATCGGCGTGCTTATCGAACTTGTGACGGCGTATGTTATCAGTTTCATCGTCTTTAACATCGCGTTTGCCATAGAGATTTTCGGTTGGAGTGCGGTGCTTGTGCTACTTGCAATCATCTTTATCCTTATATCGTTAGTTTTCATCTATAAATTTATAAAAAGAAAAAAATGCCCATATAATTGTGAAAATTGTCACAAAAAATGCTCTAAAAAGTGAATTTGGATTGACAATAATGTTAATATTTGCTAAACTTAAAATAAATAAAAAGGAGAAAAAATGGAAGAGAAAAAGAAAAATAAAAGCAAATTACCAATTTTTTACCATGTATTGAAGGCGCTTGGCGTTATTTTAATCATTGTTGGAATTGTTGTAGGTGCTGTAAGCGGTTGGAATTTTGATTTGATAATAGTTTATATGCTCTGCTTCTTTTTTGGCATGGTTTGTCTAATAATAGGTTTCACTCCTGAGATGAGCAAGATGGCGATTAAAACTCAAAGACATATTTTAGAAGAAACAAAAGAGGACTTGAAAGATATTGCGGACACGCAAGCCGATGTTTCTAAGGGCGCTGTAAAAACGGTTGCTGGCGCAGTAAAAGATGGCTTAGAAGAAGAAAAGATGTTTTGCAAGCACTGTGGAAAAGAGATTGATAAAGATTCTAAATTCTGCCAGTATTGCGGTAAGGAACAGTAAAGAAAGAGAATTTTGTTAAACGAGTTTACAAGGATATTTGTTTTCGTCTTTTTGAAACCTTAACTCTTAATAATTAGACTAAAATGCCCAGATATTCGTTATTTAGGTATTTTATTTAAAATTTTTTAATTAATTTAAATGGCGTAAATTTATTTAAAAAATTTTAAGCATTTTTATTTTGTGAAAACATTTTACTTATTTTGTCCATTGTGATATATTTATATATATGAGTAAACCTATTGTCGCTATTGTGGGGCGAGCCAATGTTGGAAAATCCACACTTTTTAATAAGATTTGCGGAAAAAGAATTTCGATTGTGGATGATGTTGAGGGGGTAACGCGCGACAGAATTTATGCTGACGCTGAGTGGTGTGGGCAGGAATTTACTTTGGTGGACACTGGCGGACTGGAAGATAAAAGCGAGGACATTTTTCAGAGCGAGATTAAAGAACAGGTGGATATGGCACTTGATAACGCCGATGTCATCATCTTTCTTGTGGATGGAAAGGTGGGTGTGACCAATGCTGATATGAGCGTGGCAAGCATGCTTAGAAAAAAGAAACTTCCGGTGGTGCTTGTGGCAAACAAACTTGATAATTTTGATTTATCTAATCTATATGATTTTTATTCTTTGGGCTTAGGCGACCCTATGCCTATCTCTTGCACGCAAGGGCGAGGTATTGGCGACGTGCTTGACAAGGTGACTTCCTATTTTCCAAAGGATATACAAAAGGAAGAGTTGAACGGCATTAAACTTGCGCTTGTCGGTCGTCCAAATGTGGGAAAATCATCTCTTATCAACAGGCTTCTTGGCAAAAAAAGAGTGGTGGTAAGTGAAGTCGAAGGCACAACAAGAGATGCTGTGACCATACCTTTTAGATGTAACAAAAAAGACTACTACCTTGTGGACACGGCAGGGCTTCGCCGTCAGCGTTCAGTTGAAAAAGAAAGTGTGGAAGGCTATTCCGTGCTTAGAAGTATGCTGGCGATTGACGAGGCGGATGTTGTTTTAATTGTGTTTGACGCATCGAAAGAAATTACCGAGCAGGATGTGCGAATTGCTGGCTATGTGCATGAGGCGGGCAAACCGAGCGTGGTCGTTGTCAATAAGTGGGACTTAAAGACAATGGACAAGAATAAGTATGGCGAGATTTTGAAGGACAAACTCTCTTTCATGAATTACTTTGTGCCTATCTATGTCTCCGCGCTCACTGGCAAAGGGCTTTCCGAGATTATGGAGAAGGTGGACTATGTCTATGAAAACGCGTCACGAAGGATAACGACAGGCGTTTTGAATGATATTTTGCAGGACGCAATTCTTAACTTTGAACCGCCTTCAAAGAATGGGCAAAGGGCGAAAATTTTGTATGCGACTGAGGCGTCGACAAATCCGCCGAAATTTATTTTCTTTTGCAAGGAACCAAAACTTATCAACTTTTCATACGAGCGGTATCTAGAGAATAGACTGAGAGAAAAGGTGGATTTTGCAGGAACGCCAATGAAACTTGTCTTTAAGAGTAAGGAGGAAGAATGAGTATCGCTTGGGTGTTTGTTATAATTGCGATTGTTTCGTATTTAATCGGTAGTATCAGTTTTGCGCGCATATTTTCGTGGGCGTTTGCTAGAAAGGATATAACGAAGGTGGGTAGTCACAATCCTGGCACTATGAATATGCTTCGCACACGCGGTTTTGGCGAGGCAATTTTGACGCTTGTTATGGACGCAATTAAGTGCGGTCTGCCAGCACTTATCTCATATTTTGTCACTGAACATTTTTTTGAAGGCTATGGCGATTTAGCATACTTCGTTGCTGGTATTTCAGCTATCGTTGGACATTGTTTTCCTGTTTATTATAAATTTAAAGGTGGTAAAGGCGTGGCTTGCACCTTCGGACTTTTTA
>CALWEZ010000037.1 GCA_944377455.1 uncultured Clostridia bacterium | reverse complement strand
CCTGCTTGATAGCGTCTGCAAGTTTAACCGAAACAATCTTCGACACGCCCTTCTCTTCCATAGTTACACCATAGAGGCTGTCCGCAAGTTCCATGGTCGGCTTTCTGTGCGTGATGACAATAAACTGTGTGGACTCAGAAAGTTTTTTAAGGTATAACGCAAAACGCTCGATATTTGCATCGTCAAGTGCCGCCTCAATTTCGTCTAGTAGCGAGAATGGAAGTGGTTTTAAACGCAAGATAGAGAACAAAAGCGCGATTGCAGTAAGTGTCTTTTCTCCACCAGAGAGAAGAGAAAGTTTGTTCGCCGCCTTGCCTGGCAATTGCACCATAATTTCCACGCCCGCAAGAAGTGGATCCTCGCTTTCGGTGAGTTCCAGTCTTGCATTGCCACCGCCAAAGAGTTCACGGAATACCACTTTGAAACTTGAATTTATCTTTTCAAATTCTTCGTTAAACTTAGAGAGCATTTCGCCTGAAAGGTCCTTGATGATGGTCACCAAATCCTCTTCCGCCTTTTTGAGGTCAGCGGACTGTGTGGACATGTCGTTATACCTATCGAGAAGCGTTGCCACATCCTCAATCGCATGCACATTGACATAGCCGAGCGCGGAAATATCTTTCTTCAACTTATTAATCGCAATGCTTGCCTCTTTATAGTCGAAGTCCGGTCGTCTATGCTCTAGGCAAGTGGTGTAGGTAAGGTTATATTCCTCATATATACGCTCTTGCATCGCCTCTAACTCGCTGTCAACCTTAGATAAGTTCATCTCTTCGCGATATTTCTTGTCATTTATGCGTGAAATATCTTCTAGAATTTGTGTTTTAATCTCATCATACTTTTTAAGAGTGGCAGAGATATCGCCCTTTTCCTTTTCTAAATTTTCTCGCTTTGTGCGAATGGCGTTCATGTTATCCTTAGCGGTGGAAGGTCCAGCATTTTCAATCTGTACCTTAATCATCTCTTCCGCTTGGCTAATAAACGCCTCATTTTCGCTAATAGACTTTGAGAAAGTCACAACATTAGCGTTTTGCTTGTCGATTTCGGCTTGAAGTCTATCAAGTTCATCGCTCATACTTTTAACTTTTTCTTCGCATGAAGCAATCTCCACCTTAATGGTGGTCATGTTGTTGACAATATTATCTCTCTCTGCCCTAAGCGCGTTCGATTTTTCCTGCTTTTGCTTAATAAGTAGGTCGGCATCTTCCTTGTTACCACTTAGCGCGTTCTGCACAAGGTTGATTTCGCTGAGTTCGCCGTCAATAAGTTTAATCTTATTCTCAACGGTGGTTCTTTCCATGGAATATACCTTTTGTTCTTCTTCCGCTTCCTCTAAGTCCTTACCTATCACGTCTAACTTTTCTTGCTCTTTAACAAGCCTAATTTCGCAATCGTTTCTTTGCGCGTTATACTCCTCTTCCTTACGCGCCAAATTTGCAGTTTCTGTTTTTAACTCTTCAATTTCAGCGCTCATCTCACTTTCTTGCTTTTGAAGTTTATTAATCTCAGAGAGTAATGTTTCAATCTCACGCTGACGAGAGATAAGGTTGACCGCCTCGCTCTTCTTACTACCACCAGTGAGTGAACCTTGCGTGCTGACAACATCGCCGTCAAGCGTCACAATCTTGAACGAGAAGCGGTTTTCTTGCGCTAGACTCACCGCCGTTGCCAAAGTGTCAACAATAACCGTTGCACCAAGCAAGTTGCTGATAACATTATCAATCTGCTTGTCGTATTCGACAAGTTTGCTCGCAACGCCATAAACGCCTTTTTTGCCAGTCACAAGCCTTGCGTCAAGGTCACGGCGCTTCATGGAGTTAATCGGCAAAAATGTGGCGCGCCCAAACTTATTTTCCTTCAAATATGCAATCAAATCCTTTGCGCCGTTTTCGTTGAAGGTGACAATGTTTTGCACTGCCGCACCTAGTGCCACCTCAATTGCCGTTTCAAACTGCGCTGGCACTTTAATAAGTGAGGCAAGCACGCCAACCATCTTACTTTTGAGTGCGCTGTTTCTTTCGCTGTCCTTTAATATCTTTTTAACCGCATAGGCATAGCCCTCAAACTCCGCCTGCATTTCAAGAAGGAGTTTACGCCTATTCTCATACACCTTAATCTGTGTGGCAAGGTTCGCCTTGTCATTCTCCAAATCGCGCAGTTTTTTGGTGGAAATGAAGTTTTTGCTGGCAACATCCTTGCAATTTTCCTTGATTTCTTCAAAGGATTTAGAAAGAAGTTCGACATTTTTAGAGGTATTGTCATTTAACTTTCTTAGACTTTCCACCTTACCTTGTGCTTCGTTTAAATTCTTTGTTAAATTCTCCAAATTTTCCTTTAAAATATTTTTCTCGGCCTCATAGCGCGATGCGTTACTCTTAACATCGGCTAATGAACCCAAGGTATCGATAAACTTTTGTTGAGATAGCCCTGCCTCGTTTTCACTCGCTGTCATCTCATCAACAATTTCAAGATGTTTGTTCGACAAGCCAGCATATGTCTTTTTAAGTGTTTCAAGTCGCTCAGAAAGTTTATCTAACTCCGCCTTTTTCTCGGTGCTCGACTCTTCGCAGTTCTCTAACACGGTTTTGGCGTTTGATAGGTCAAGGTGAAGCCTGTCGTTCTCTCTTTGAGTGTAGTTGATTTTTTCGCGGACAACCCTAATCTCGCCCTCTTGTTTTTCTATTTCCACAGTAACACGAAGGAGTTCCTCATTAAGATGAGAAATTTCTTTATCAAACTTGTCCATTTTGGCAAGTGTTTCATCATATTTTGCCGAGGTATCTTCAAGTTCCGCCTGACGATTAGAGAGTTCTTCGGCAAGGCCTTGAAGCCTTTGATTAATCTCCGCCTTAACATTGTGCGCGTTTTCATAGGAGTAGATATACGCGTTGACCTCTAAATCTTTAAGTTGCCCCTTATATTCCAAATATTTCTTGGCGTCCTCAGCCTGCTTTTTAAGTGGTCCCATCTGCCTTTCAATTTCGGCAACGATATCGTCAATTCTCACCAAATTTTCACGCGTGCGTTGTAATTTTCTCTCTGCTTCGTCCTTTCGGCTCTTAAATTTGGCAATACCAGCCGCCTCTTCGAACATCGCTCGGCGCTCTTCTGGTTTTTCGTCGACAATCTCGCTGACCTTGCCCTGCCCAATGACCGAATAACCGTTCTTACCGATACCGCTGTCAAACAAAAGGTCAGTTATATCCTTCAATCTACAGGTGTTTTTGTTGATTTGGTATTCGCTTTCGCCAGAGCGGTAGAGTTTTCTTGTTATGCTTAACTCGTCGTATGAGATGTTGAAAAATCTGTCAGTGTTATCAAAGGTCAATGTCACCTCACAGTAGGATAGACTCCTTCTCTTTTCCGTGCCTTTAAAGATGACGTCTTGCATATTGTCACCACGAAGCGATTTGGCGCTCTGCTCACCAAGCACCCAGCGAATAGCATCGGAAACATTACTTTTTCCGCAACCGTTAGGTCCGACAATAGCAGTAAATCCGCCATTAAATTCAATGGTGGTCTTATCTGCAAACGACTTAAATCCAATCATCTCAATTTTTTTAAAATACATATCTTTATCCTTAAATTAAACTAAAAATATTTTATCACATCTCGCCTAGCATTCAAAAAGATTTTTAATATTTTACAAATTTTTCGCCTTAAAATTTTTAAGTAGAAACCAAAATCACTCGTCTTTAAAAAGTTTTTTGATGGCAACAAAGGCGGCGTTTTGCTCGGCGCTTATCTTGTCTTTGCCATAACCGGTGGAAATTTTGTCCTCATCCATATAGAAACTTGCCACAAAGTTATCGCCCTCGCGCTCGGTCACATACTTCATTGTGCATTTAAAATTTGCCTGCACAAGTTCTTGAAGTTCGGATTTGTAGTTATCATTTTCAACATTTTCAAAGTTTTCTAAATTTAACTTTTCGATAATGAAATTTCTCGTAAAATCAATGCCTTTTTCAAGGTATATCGCGCCTATTATCGCCTCAAAAACATCACCTTTAATTGCTCGTGTCACTTTACCCTGCAAACTTTTACCTAAATTTAACTCACTCTCTACATCAAGTTTGTCGAAACACTCAGCTAAATACTCTTCTGAAACAAAATGTGCGCGTAGTACCGTTAAATCGCCCTCTGACTTATTGGAGTTTAAAAAGAGATATTCGCCAACCAAAAAGTCTAAAATGCTATCACCTAAAAACTCCAAACGCTGATAGTTATTTTTGGATTTGGATGGATGAGTGAGCGCCTCGTCGATATATTTTCTGTTTTTAAACTCCACGCCTAATTTTTCATCAATTTTCTTCAATGTTCATATCTCCAATCATCTTTTCAATTTTTTCAATCAGCCTATTTTCATGCAGTTTCACAACCTGATTGATGGAAGCGGTTATATTATCTCTTCCGCACGAGCCATGGTTCTTCACAATAAGTTTTTTAACACCCAAGAATGGTGCTCCGCCGTGCTTGTTGGCGTCAAGTTTGGTTTTTAAGTTCTTAAAAGTCTTTTTCATAAACAATGCGCCTATCATCGACATAGCGCTTGACTTAATCTCACTTTTTAATACCGAAAGAATAGCGCTCGCCGTGCCTTCCACACCCTTCAAAAGCGCATTTCCAGCAAAGCCGTCAGTGACTATAACATCGACATTGCCAGACATAACCTCCTTGCCTTCCACATTGCCGACAAAGTTTATCGGTAGTTTCTTCATAAGTGGATAGGTTTCTTTCACAAGTTCGTTTCCCTTATGCTCTTCTGTTCCGTTGTTAAGTAGCGCAATGCGCGGATGCTCCACACCTTCCACAATTGAGTAATAACAACTTCCCATTATAGCAAAATGAAGAAGATTTATGCTCTTGCAGTCGATGTTTGCACCGCTGTCGATAATTATCACATCGCTTCCCTTTTTAGTTGGAAGAATAGGTCCAAGTGCTGGTCGAGAGATGCCCTTAATACGCCCTATCTTCATAATTGCGCCAGAAAGAATAGCGCCCGTGCTACCCGCGGACACAAGTCCAATAACATCCTCGTTTTCTTTAAGTAGGTCAAAGGCCTTAACAAGCGAAGAGTCCTTTTTTTGCCTTATCGCAACCGTTGGCGTGTCATCATTTGTGATAACTTCGCTTGCATGCACAATGGTTATACGCTCATCCCTGCCCTTCAAAATTTCTCTAATCTTCTTCTCATCGCCGGTTAAGACTATCTCTAAGTCCTTATTCCCCTTTATCGCCTGAATTGCTCCTTCCACAACTTCAAGAGGAGCATTATCGCCACCAAAAGCATCAACAACAACTTTCATATTTCTCTCCAAAATAAAAGATTTTGCAAATCCTTGCAAAAATATTTTAACAAATATAAAAAAATAAGTCAAAGAAATAAATATATTTCTTCAACTTATAAATTAAATATTATGAAAATGAAGAGCGAAAAAAAGTGAAGAGTGAAGGGAAGGCTTAGCCTTCCAGTGAAGGAACGCATACGCGTTCAGTGAAGAGTTGTGGATGATTTTAGAGAGTAAAATAAATTTTAACACTTTTTATAAATTTTGTTTACAATGAATTTTACCAATTCTTCGGCTTGGTTAACTCCAGTAATCTTTTCATAATCTTCAATACCGCCTGGATTTGCATTAACTTCACAAACAAGTGGTCTCTTATCTATGGTATCAAAGAAATCAATTGCACAATAGTCTAAATCTAAAATTTTTGCAATCTTTTCTGCGATTTCAACTTGTTCTTTAGTTGCGACAAATTTATCTTCATCATCTTTGCCGATAGTGTTGTCTTTAAGATTTACAGTATCCTTTCTTAAAACGGAATAAATCACTTTTCCGCCAACAACAACCAAACGAATATTGTTCCCAACATTATCATAAACAAACTCTTGGAACATATATGCGTTTTGGCCTTGTTCTTTTAAAAGTTGTTCTAATTCATTTCTGTTTCTAATAGTTTTAACACCTCTTCCACCATAACCAAATGTAGGCTTGGCAACAAAAGGATATTTGAGTTCTTTTTCAATTCTATCAACAAACAATTCGCTTCGATTATAACCATTAATTTGCAACCCATCAAAATCGGTATTCCCAGATAGTGTTCGTGGCAAAGAAATATTATGCGAAAATAATTTAACATAAGTTAAAAACTTATCATCCGACATAGCCATAGAAGAGTATTTATTAAAACAAGGTTTATCCATCATCTCAAACAATGATGACATATATTGATCTTTAACTAACTGAATTAAAAAATCGTATTGAGTTATATCTAAATTGACATTTCCATTGCTAACACACATAACATATTCATCTATCTTTTGAAAGTCTAATTGAATATCATGTTTCTTAAAAAATTCTTTAAACATTGGATATGCCTTTGTTATTTGCCATTGTGTAAAGCCAATCAATAGTCCCTTATGTGTTAATTTTTGCATAAGTACCCCCCCTAAAACATTCCACAACTCTTCACTGGAAGTCTCAAGACTTCCCTTCACTAAACGCCAATGGCGTTTCTTCACTCTTAACTCAAACGCTTGCGTTTGTTATTTTTTAAGTTTAAACGAAACCTTGCCCTCTTCTTCGTCTTTACTTATAACCTCAACTTCAATCTCATCATCAACTTTAACAAGTTCGTAGATATTTTTTGTTCGGTTCTCTGTGCAGTTTTGTATGTGAAGAAGTCCAGTTGCACCGTTTGGCACTTTAACAATCGCGCCGAACCTTAAAAGTTTAACCACTTTGCCAGTGTATACCTCGCCCACCTGCAACTCTTTGATGCGCTCTATTTTCGGATCTGGCAGGGTTGCTTTGAGAGAAAGTTCCACCTTTTTATTCTCTCTATCAAGTCCAATCACCTTAAAGGTGTAAGTTTCGCCCTCATGAATGGCATCACTGACATTTTCAAGTTTGTCATAGGAGATGTTTGAAATGTGGAGGAAGCAGTCCACGCCGTCAACCTCAATAAACGCTCCATATGGCATAAGCTTTTTAACTTTGCCATTGACAATCTTATTTATAAAGATAGAGTTCCAAAAGTTATTTTCTGTTGCCACCTTAATCTGCTCTTGAAGAAGTTTCGCACTTGCCACGATACTCTTTTTCTCATGGTCAATTTCAGTGACAATCACCTCTAACTGCTTGCCGACAAAACTTTTCAAATCTCTCACATATTTAAGTGATGCCTCGCCTGCTGGCACAAACACTGTGTAGTCGCCTAACTTTGAATGCAGTCCGCCATTATTTACACTTGTCACAACAAAGGTGAACTTACTTCCAAGGCGGAGAGATTGCGCATTTTGGTTAGCAATCTTCAAATCGCGCGCAAGCCTCATACTTGCCTCAATCAAGCCCTCTTCATTTTTCTGCTTTGTGATAATCACCGAAAATCTATCACCAATCTTAACATCGTCAAAATTGTCAAAATCGCTTGACGGAATAAAGGCGTCATTCTTTCCGCCAATATTAAAAATCACTCCGTCCTCTCGTTTAAGCACCACCACGCCGTCAAAAGTTTGTCCTTTTTTGTAACTTGTGAAAGTTTTGTCAATTAAATCTAAATTAAATTCTTCGCTCATCCTCTTTGTCCTTGTGAAATATTAAATCTAATAATAGAATAGCAAAAACAATAAGATATTGTCAAATGATAAATACAAAAAAATTAAAAAGGTATGTTGACATAAAAATTAATACATGATAAAATCAAAATAACGATTTAAGGAGAAAATTTATGATGAATTTAAAAAAAATAAGTTCACTATTTAGATTTGCAGGAAAAGAAACAGCACTTGCCGTTGGGACTTTCATTGCTGCAATCACGATTGATGCCGGTTTTGTTGTGGGTATGTCTGCTGGAACCGCTATGGCAATAGTCGGCGGTAACCAACATTATGAAATAATAGAAGAGAATAATTTGCATAACACAGAACTACAACAACAAAGAGTGGAAGATTTAGCACTACTTGAAAATCAATACGGAAATTATAAAGATAGTGAAATTTATCAAAAGAGATATGATTATATAACAAATTCAAATGACTATGTTGTCGATTATATCAATGCCAACTCAAGTGAAGATGCCACTCGACTTGAAAACGCAAATAAACTTAAAACTGGAGGATATATTGCAATGGGTGCCGGTGGCGCAACAGTGTTGGCTTCTCTTGCTTATCACATAACAGGCAATGAAAAGAAACCTTTTTTTGTAAGTCATCTATGTGCGAAAAAAATGAAAGAAGTTGAATATTATTACTCTGTAGAACGGGATTTTATAAAATATGAAGAAGATAGGTTAAAACAGCAGAAAAAACAGCCAGCACTAGAAAAACAATAAAAATTAAAAGATTAGGTTTCCCCTAATCTTTTAATAATCTCTAAATCTTTTCCACAACTGAAAGGCTGCGCCTTTCCTTCACTGTGAACCAACGATTCACCTTCACTGGAAGGCTTTGCCTTCCCTTCACTCTTCACTCTTACTTTTTTTATCCTTCTTCGCTTGCAATTTTTGGTCATAATCATATTTTATTTCTAACATTTTCTCTCTCACAACCTTGTTTGCCTCTTCAAGTGTTACTTCATCAAGTTTTTTGCCGTAGAAATCAGAGAGTTCATAAGGCTTGCCGATTATGATTTTTGACTTTCTAAATGCTTTTGGCTTACTCATCACCCACATAGGCACAATCGGTGTTTTTGTTTTGATGGCAATAAGTGCAAGTCCGCTTTTCACTTCGCCGAGAACCGCACTTTCGTCTTTAAGCCTTGTGCCTTCTGGAAAGATAAAAAGTTTCTTGCCCGCCTTCAACGCTTTCATACACTCTTTAATCGCGTTGATATCGTTTCCCTCACGGTCGATTTCAATCGCACCAAGGTGTTTTAAGATAAAGCCAAAAAACTTATTCTTAAATAGTTCCTTTTTCGCAAGAATTTTCACCTTTTCGGTGGTATGAAGAAGATAGTTGACAATATCCCAATTCGAGCGGTGGTTGGAACAAAGTATCGCCTTACCCTTAGGGCGATTTTTTCTTCCATAGATGTATGTTGGATGAAGAATGGAAAGCGGTAACCATAAAATTATTCTTACCAGCCAAAGTAACATAAAAACTCCTATATGAAATATATAGCACAAAAAATCAATTTTGTAAACTAAAACGATAAAAAAGTGAAGAGTTGGGGATGTTTTTTATAAAAGTTATCTACAATCAAAACCTATTTTCTCACAACGCCACACTTACACATTCTAATTTAATTTTCAATTTTGTTTGGGGAAGGGCTTTGCCCGGCGAACACAAATTGAAAATCACCTACAGGGAAGAGGATTGCGAAACCGAACTTTTAGCGGTTAGGATATGTTTACATATCCGTGTCCGCGTTTAAAAAGTTTGGTGTCCGCACCAACTTTCTCCGCATTTATACGCCGTTGCAAAGGCGATTTGAAGATTAAATCCACCTGTTAGGGCGTCTATGTCCAAAACTTCGCCGATAAAATAAAGATTTTTAACAAGTTTACTCTCAAAAGTCTTTGGATTGACCTCATCAAGTGCCACCCCACCGCTTGTAATTATACCAGCGTCAAGCGGATAGAGTGACTTAAACGAAAGTGGAAGATTCTTCAAGGTTTTAGAGATTTTTCTTCGCTCTTCCTTTAATATATCATGCACCTTTTTGCTCTCATCTACCCCACACTTTTTCGCAAAGAATGGCACAAGTGATGACGGCATAAGCCCCTTAAATATATATGAAATGTTTTTGTTTTTATTCGCTTCAAAATCGCGTAGTAGGCGTGCGTCTAGTTGTTCAAGAGTTAACGCTGGCTTTAAATCAAGTGAAAGTTCCACGCTTTTTGTCCTGTTTATGTAACTTGACAAGGAAAGCACAATCGGACCTGTTATACCATCACCTGTGAACATCATCTCACCGAAAAATTCCTTATTTTTGCCGTCGATCTTTGCCTTCAAAGTGACATTTTTTAGACTCAAGCCCATAAGCGCGCGGACATCGTCATTAAGTTTAATCGGACAAAGCGCAGGCACAATCTTCTCCACCCTATGTCCAAAACTTTCGGCAAATTTATATCCGCTTCCGTCACTGCCTGTCGCCTTGTAACTCGCTCCGCCTGTTGCGATGACCACTTTGTCAAAAGCATGCTCCTTACCGCTTGCAGTTACCACCAACTTTTGTTCGTTCTCTACGCTTTCCACCACTTTGACATCGGTGACATTTTGATTATAGAGGAAGTTTACGCCTTCGCAGTGCTTTAAAAGTGCCTTGATAACATCGCTCGACTTGTCACTCTCTGGAAAAACTCTATTACCTCTTTCCACCTTGGTTTTCAAATGAAGACCACCAAAAAATTCCACAGTGTCATATGAATTAAAAGAGTATAGCGCGCTCGTTAAAAACTTACCGCCCCGCACCACATTTTTTAAAAACTCGTTTACATCGCAAAGGTTGGTTATGTTGCATCTGCCCTTGCCAGTGATAAACAACTTCTTGCCCGCCTTTTCGTTATGGTCAAAAATCGTCACATTGTATCCTTTTTTAGCAAGAAGTCCGCCTAGCATCAGCCCAGATGCACCCGCACCGATTATCGCAACTTTCATTTCGCCTCTTTTATTCTTATATCAACTATCAACTCTTACTTAAAACTCTCTATCTCTTCTTCGGTCATAGGTTTAACCTTTCCGCGATAGAGATTGCCAAGTTTCACACTCCCAATGCGCACGCGCTTCAAAAGTTTGATGTCGCGCCCTATCGCCTCAAACATACGCCTAACCTGGTGATTTTGCCCTTCGTTTATGACAACCGAAAGTTTCGTGAATTTGCCGTCAAAAGAGATAGGTTTCACTCGCGCCTCTGGCATCCTTTCGCCATTCACCACAACGCCATTTCTTAGAACCGCAAACTCGCTCTCTTGCATCTTGCCCTCAACGGTCACAATGTATTCCTTATCAATCTCAAACTTTGGATGGATGATGCGGTTAGCAAAGTCGCCGTCATTTGTGAGAAAGATAAGCCCTTCGGTGTCATAGTCAAGCCTGCCGACATTAAAAAGCCTAACGCTCTTATCGTCAAGTAAGTCGAAGATTGTCTTTCTGCCCTTTTCATCACTCGCCGTGCAAGCATAGCCCTTTGGCTTATTCATTTTTAGATAAATAAAAGAGGAAGGAAGAATAATCCTTTCTCCGTTATATTCCACAACATCTTTTTTCTCGTCAATGTCGACAAAACTTGTCACCACTCTGCCATTGACGAAAATTTTGCCATTTTTAATAAGTTCATCGCACTTTCTTCGTGAAGCCACGCCCGCCGTGCTTAAAAATTTGTTTATACGCATAACTATCCTTAAAAGGTCACCAGTTTCCAGCAAACTCCTTAAAACGCTGGAAGATTGTCTTTGGCTTAACCTCTTCTATTGTATAAACTTTTTCGGAAAATAGCAAGTCTTTGCCCAAAAATATTTTGATTTCGCCAACTTCACTACCCTTTTTAAGCGGTGCGTCCACATGGTCAACAAGGTCATACTCAATCTTCAAGTTGTTTTTCTCCCACTCCGAAAGCGGATAGATAAAACTTTCGTTTGTGCCAATCTTCACATTGTCCTTTCTTCCGTCATAAACAGGCAAGAGTTTTTTGTAGTCGTAAAGTTCTGTCAAGTCGTAGAGTTTGTAGGTATTTGCGCAGGTGTTTAAAAGTGTTTCGCTCTCTTCAAACATCGGTCCACAGTTGAGAACCACGCA
>CALWEZ010000036.1 GCA_944377455.1 uncultured Clostridia bacterium | reverse complement strand
ATATAATAATTTTATAAGACAAGTTAATTTATCTTAACTCTTAGTTTGATATAACCAACACCAACTTGGACTTGTAGTCGGTTCGGATACTTTATCTCTTGTCGCACCAAACAAGAATAAAACGAACTGTGTAAGTTATGCTTGCAAAGTTGTTATGAAATTATAATTGCAATAAAATTAATTAGGGGGGTATATGTCTTATAAGATTTATTATCCAACAAGTTTATCTGAAATTAATTCGAATGACGATAACATTGATATTTGTGTTACTTGTGAAGATGGGGAAATGTTAACCTTTGTTGTTGCTACCATTGAAAATGTAAAACATTTATTGGAAAACGGAGTGCTTTCTCCTACAGTCAAATTTCTTATTGCAGATGAATTAACGCAATCTAAAATTGAAAAGGTTATAGGAATAGTGATGAGTGATAAGCAAATAAGAAATTTTTATGGTAAAAACTAATTTGGGGGGGGGATATCATATACCTATAATAAAATAGCGGAGTAAACAATGAAGAATATAAATGTTATTTATGATTACGATTATGATGAGGAACACGATATCACGATAGTAAAAGGTAATGTTGATATTATAAGTGTGCCAGATGTTGTATTTGAAAACTTGGAGAATATTGTTCAAGAGTTTTTCAATTTGGCATACTCAGAAGAAAGTGATTGCTGGATAACTATAAATAATGAAAAAATATGTTGTACAGGGGCAAATGAATTTATAATGTGGTTAAATAAAAATTCCAGTTATTGTGAACAATGTAGTGCTAAAATAATTGAAGAAAATGTAGAGTTTAATCCTAAATTGCCTTGTGTTGAATTCTAAAAATATTCTGAAAATAAAATGGCACAAAAATGAGGTTGTTTTGCAAATGTTATCGCCCTCCGCAGTAACACGTCAGCACAGGCTAATATCCGTAATCCGAGGTTCGAGCAATAGTGGCGTAAATCACAAACAATACTATATATTAGTTATCAGGGCTTTTCCCGTTATGGGATAAGCCCCTATTTTTATGTCAAAAATGACTAAAAAAAGCTCAAAAAAGTATTTTCATACAAGTTGATCGCTACGTTTTGTTGCAACTTAAAGTGGTTAAGGTTAATAAAGAATTAGGATTTTTATCTATAGTTTTTTGTTTCTCTTTTTCTTTTAGTTTTATCATCTTGACATGGTAAAGTAAAATCCGTGTCAATTTAGGCTGTATATTATTTGCTGAAGTTATATTTATTTTGCAATTATTAAAATATTATGATATAATTAGTATGTTATATTAAAATGTTGTTTGATTGCTGATTGAGACAAAATATACAAACTTGAGAGGTTTTGATGAGAATAGGGATTTTGACGAATTTTAACAATGGTTGCACAGAAGAAGATTTTGTAATTGCTAAATCTTTTGCAGAAGATGGACACAAGGTTGACTTGTTAGATTTTCCAATCAATTTAGATTTGCAAAATGTTTATGATTTACTCATATTAAAAAATGCATGGGACTTAAATGAAAACACTTATAAAAATTATTTAATTGAATTAGACGAAATGAAAACGAAAATTAAACAAACTCATTGCAAAATTGTAAGTTCGTTAGATGGGAAAATGGATTTTGAAAAATATGGTAAAAAGTATCTTGTGGATTTATTTAATGCAGGTTATAATGTTGTGCCAACAATCGATAATATAAAAGATATTGCAAAATTACCAGAAGCAAAAATCTATATAAAGAAGCCATATGTTTCTTATGATGGCTTTGATATGCAGGAAATAAAACGCAATAATTTGAAAAATTTAAAACTAAGTAATGAGATTTTGCAACCTAAACTAGATTTTATTTCTGAAGTTCAATTATATTTTATAAATGATAAATTTCAATATGCGTTGGAATATACGCCTTCTAAATGGCCAAATTATCCAACACCCCATAGTTTCTTGCCAAGCAAAAAATATATCAATCAGGCTATTGAAATTATCAATATAAATGGTGCAAGTTGTAGTTTTAATAGAGTTGACTTTTTAAAATTAAATGATAATGATATGATAATTTTGGAATTTGCTGACTCAAATCCTAATTTAAGTTTGCCTATGCTTGATAAAAAGACTTTAAATATGTTTTTACAAAACTTTAAACATGAAATTTATAATTATATAAAATAAATCGATGTTTACTTTTTTTCGAAATGAGTAAGTTGGCAATATTATGATTATCACAAAATTATAAAATTTTAAATTTTGCGAATGTTAATCATTTTTGTTATTATTTAATTTTATGTTATAGTATTTTTACAAGGAATAAATATGGTTTTTGTTTTTGATTTGGATGATACGATTTGTGAGACGGATGGGTATAGCGAGTTCTATATCAAAAAGTTTTTTGTGGAGCATAATTTGCCGTATAGGCAGATTGCGAGTGATGTGCGCTTTGCGGAGAGCAAGTTTGATTGGAGTGTGGATGAGGCGCTTAAGTGGTATAAGACCTATGGCGATGAGATGATGCTGGAATTTCCTTGCAAAAAGAATGCAGTTAGGTGCATCAACGTTCTTAAGGAGAGTGGTCATAGGATTGTGATTGCCACGGCGCGTGCAACCGATTGGCACACAAAGCCCGAAGAGATAACTTTGGAGTGGCTTAAGAAAGTGGGGCTAAAATATGACAAAATCTATATCGGCAGAATAGACAAAGAGAAGATTTGTGAAGAAGAAAACGCTGACGTGTTTATCGACGATGACATAAAAATCACACAGCGTGTGGCGGAATATTTCTGTGAGAAGAAGGATAAACATTGCTTTCTTATGACAACAAACTACAATAAAAATCTTCCAATAGGCGCAAATGTTGAAAGGGTGCTTGATGTTGCCGATATGCTTAAAAAATTAAATATCAAAGCGAAGAATAGATAAAATAAGTGACGTAAAAAGTTAGGTTGTCTTTATGGGGAATTTAATAAATGTTATTGTAAGTAGACAATTTTTTCGCGCTGACAGATTGTGGCTAAACATAGTTTGTAATAAATTGTAAAAATTTGTATTTATTTTGTAAAAGCGTTTTGAGATATCTTTGCTCGTGTGCTATACTTATTAAGTCAGGGCAAAACTTGGCTAAAAGGAGGGAAAATGAGCGAGCATGAAAAAATGGTGAAGGTTATCAGATTTGCGCTTGTCAAAATTGGTTGCAAGATAAATCACTTAGGATTTCAATATCTTTGCTATGCGGTGGAACTTGTGATATTAAATCCGAATGCGATACATAGCCTACTTAAAGATGTTTACCAAAAAATCTCAGACGAATTTCACGTCGGCAACAGAATGACAGTTCATAGTTCGATTCGCAACGTGATTGAAGAGACCTATGAAACGGGCAGTTTTCTTGAAATCAACAAACTTTTCAACCTAGAGATTTTCACATGAGATGACAAGCCGAATTGCGGAGAGATAATTTGACTACTTGCAGAGTATGACACACTGAAACACGACA
>CALWEZ010000035.1 GCA_944377455.1 uncultured Clostridia bacterium | reverse complement strand
CAGGGAACATATTGTTTGTAAGTTTAATATATATGAGGTCTGGATAAAGCTTTTTAAGCCTTTCTGTTTTACCAATACCAGACGGGCCACGAAGTAATACTGACTGACCAGCATCAATCCAACTTTTAATCATTTCGGTATCGGTCATTCTTCTGCGCTGATTTTGAGGAGTTTTATCTGGATTCAATTTTTCAAGCCTTGACCTGCGAACCAGTGACTCAAATGTGAGTTCTTTTTCATCTTCTTGTGTGATAGCGGAAGAAATGCTCAAAGAACTATCAAGCGCTTCTTGTAGAAAGCCTTTACCTTTGAAACAATAATTTTTATCCGCTTTATATCTTTTATTTCCGTTTCCCTTACTCAATTCTTCGTGTAAATCATAGCCATTAAAAATCGCACGCAATGGACTGTTTTGCCACATAGTATGTTCTGTTTCGCCATATTCTGGATAGAAAGGAATTCCTGACATAATTCCTTCTTCCGATTTTACATAAATAGTTTTAGCAGTTCCACTGCCATTTGGGTTGATAGACCTTGGAAGTTCGTTCCAATTTTTTATTTTCCATTTGATTGGCTGAACTTCTGCCCACATTGGAGTTCCGTCTTCTGGTGCTTTAGTTTTATCTTTATATTCAGAGTCATTGTCATATTTTTTTGAAATAACTCGAACATATTTTTTGCCACCATATTCGAACTCTTGATTTTGTTCAAAACTGCCGTCTTCTTTCATACATCCGGTGTAGGTTTTGCCGGTTGGAGTTAACTTACGTGCATTATATAATTTTTCTAATTCACTACTATTTTTTGCTTTATCTTGTGGATAAGAGCCAAATTCAATAGTGTGATATAAAATTTTGCCACTTTTATCCTTAAAAGGCTCAATTTTAAAATCGCGCGACGCGCTTCGCGCGGAGATTACAGATGAGAGATTAAGGTGTAAAGCTGGACACAGCCCAGCGCTCTCGTCGTCTGCGAAGTCAGTGTCGAGCGAGCCATCAATTCTAACACTGTTTACATAAATCTTAGAGCTGGCCGAGCGCAGCCAATGCCAAGTTGATTGTCTATCCTTAGAACCTCTCCTTTGTCTGCTAAGCAAGGCTCCATTCATAACAGCATAATCGGAAGCGTAGATATAACGCTCTTCATCTGTTATATTTTCAACTTCGTCCTTTGTTTCAAAAAAAACAAAGTCTTGGGTATCAAACGCGGAGTTACCTATGCGTTGATTTTCATCAGTATTGCCAAGACGTGTTCTTACAATAAAATCTTTTAATTCTGCCATATTTTAACTCCTTTGATGAAACAAGTATAGCATAATTTTGTTATAAATGCAATACTAAAACATTGTAAATTTATATTTTGTATTTTGTTCTAAAAGTTATAAGTAATTTTTTAGAATTTGAATGGCATAAATGGGCCTTAAAGGAATTTAATCTGACATCAATGTATTCTTTATCAACGAGGTTTAACTCGCGCAATTTTGAGAGTGTTTTTACATTTTTTCTTAGCCTTAACTTTGCTTGCCCACGCAGAAATGTTTTAATTTTACCTTTTTCACAGAGCATATGTCTAAATCCTAAAAAGTCAATTCCATTTCTAAGCCTGCCAATTTGTGTTTTGCTATTAAGGGATAAATCAAGTTCTTCCTTTACACATTTTTCGATTTCTTGTTTACAGAATTTAAGATATTCTTTATCGTTATGAACTAAAATCATATCGTCAATATAGCGAACGTAATACTTTACTCGTAATTTTTCTTTAATCAATCTATCAACTTTGTTTAAGTAAAACAATGCAAACCATTGGCTTGTTTGATTGCCAATAGGAAGTCCAACTTTTGTGTCGTTGTTTTTACTTTGTAATATGATGTTTATAAACCATAAATCTTCTTCATCAAGTGATGTTTTTGCCAGATTTTTAAGTAAAATTTCGTGATTTATGCTTTGAAAATATTTTTTAATATCACATTTCAAAAAATATCCAGACTCGCCAAATTTGTGATAATAATCCTTTAAAAATTTATGCAATCTTTGAATGCCAAAAAATGTTCCTTTGCCTTTCCTGCAAGCAACATTGTCATAAATTAAAGATTTTTCTAACTTTTTTTCAATTATATTTGAACAAAAAGCCATTAAAACAACTCTATCCTTATATGGAAGTGCTTCAATAATTCTTTCTTTGGGTTCAAATATTTTAAATATTTTATATTTGCCCGGTTTGTATTTTTTACTAAAAATATCTTTGGATAAACTAGTTAAATTTTGTGATAAATTTATTTCAAAGGAGACTGTATCTTTTCTGTGTTGCTTAGAAACTCTGCACTTTTTGTGTGCATCAAATAATTTTTCAAATGTAAAAGCTTCTTCTAACAAATTATATGCTCCTTTTTGTATTTAAAACGATGGTCATCTTCCTTTCGGTAAACTTTCAAAGATTTCTCGTTGATTGCCAAGATGACCGTATTCTTCTATCTCTTGTAAAGAGAGTAGAAAAGATAAGATTCCTTTGCCTTACACACGGTATTGTTTTACTTAAAACAATCATAAACTGGCTGTTTTTTAACAAGCGGAAACTCGTTCTTCAAAGGCAAATCTGGACACAGCCCAGCACTCTTTTTGTTTGCATTGTTATTGTTGAGCGAGCCATCATTTTTAACATTGTTTACATTATTCTTAGAGTTGGCCGAGCGCAGCCAAAAGAGACTGGATTAAACAACAATCTTACCTTAATTAAAGCGTCGCCGCTATAATCCAATTTTATTTGCCAAATCTATTGGCATCACTTTTACGCCAAGCAACCAAAAGATTTATACAATCGGCCACTTGCAGAGAAATTTGTTCATATTGTTTTTTAAGAATACACCCACTTTCCAAGGATAAGAAAGACATATATCCAAGTAGTTTCAATTTTAAAAATGCTTGATGTTGACATTCTTTTCTTCTTTCTTTGTTTTTAGTGTTATCTGTGCGCATTGAATTGGCTTCAATAAGATATTCAAGACAATCTAAACAATAATTTTGTATTCGATTTACAAAAACAGCACGAAATTTTTTTGGGGATTTTTCTGTTATTATAATCACATAAGCAGCAAGTTTTTTTGTTTTTGTAATGACGAGTAATTCGCTTGAATTTTGCTTTATCTTTGTGTCTTTGTCAACATCTTCGAGTTCCTGTAAAAATACTTTATCTTCTAAAAATTTCTTTTCGTTGCCCTTTGCAACTCCTTTAGCAGTTGCAATTTTATCTTCATCACTTTCTTTTCTATTCTCGGCCATAGGTATGCTCATTTGCAGCTGAAACCCGTTATTTCTTCCCATAAATTCAGTATCCCTTTTTGTTATTATAACATAATTTTTAAGGATTTTACTCTTTTTTCTTATATCTTAAATTTATTTTATAAATTTATTTTATTTTCTAATTAACTTTATTATTTTTAAACACTTTTTCGACTTGTCTGCCAAAAAGTGTAAATTTTGACAAAAATTATGTGCCAAAAAGTGTAAAAAACGGTTGCAAATTTACATAAATTGTGATATGATATGTTTATCAAAGGAGAAATTATGGAAAGAAAGATATATAAAGAGTTAGTTGAATGGAAAAATTCTTCATCTCGAAAGCCTTTAATTTTGCAGGGAGCAAGGCAAGTTGGCAAGACATATATTGTCAATCTTTTCGGTTCAAAGGAATATGCAAACGCTGTCTATTGCAACTTTGAACAAGAGAAAGATTTGAAAGATTTTTTTGTGGATTTAAGACCTCAAAGCATTTTAAGTAAACTTTCCAACTATAAAAGAAAAGAAATTTTGCCTACGCACACCCTTATAATATTTGATGAGATTCAAGCGTGTCCTGAAGCGATAACTTCTTTAAAATATTTCTGTGAAGATGCAAATGAATATCATATTATCGCACTCGGCTCTCTGCTTGGTGTTTCTGTCAACAGAGGCATTTCTTCCTTTCCTGTTGGGAAAGTGCAGTTTTTAAATATGTATCCTATGGATTTTGAGGAATTTTTGCTTGCAACGGACAACGAGTTCTTAATTGACCAGATTAAAGAAAGTTATGAGACCAACACTGCACTTGCCAGACCTTTTCACGAACAGGCACTTGAACTTTACAAGAAGTTTTTGTATGTTGGTGGAATGCCAGATGTTGTGGATGAATTTGTCAGAACGAACAATTATGATATTGTCAAAGTTAAGCAAAATGACATATTAAACGCCTATTTTGATGATATGGGAAAATACAACAAGCAAAGCGAAATTCCTAAAACGCGTTTGGTTTATAAAAACATAAGCACTCAACTTGCAAAGGAAAATCACAAGTTTAAGTTTTCTGACATAAAGAGTGGTGGGCGTTCAAGTGAATTCGCCGGTGCGATTGAGTGGCTGTGTCTTGCTGGAATTGCCAGTCAGTTATATAGAATTGAGCAAATTAAACTTCCATTAGAGGTATACAAAAGTTTGACAGATTTCAAATTTTATATGAATGATGTTGGTTTGTGTTCTGCAAGCCAAAATGTTCTTATTGATGATATTCTTTTTGAAAATACCAGTTTTAATGATTTTAAAGGTGGGCTTGCTGAAAATTATGTTTACAATCAACTGAAAACTAATCATCTTGACTCTTTTTATTGGAAAAGCAAAAATCAAGCAGAAGTGGATTTTATCACACGCTTAGGCAAAGATATTATTCCAATTGAGACAAAATCAAATGATAACACTCGTTCAAAAAGTTTAAATGAATATGCTCAAAAATTTAAACCAGCCTACGCAATTCGTATATCATCAAAAAATTTTGGTTTTGAAAATAACATAAAATCCGTTCCTTTATACGCTGTGTTTTGCATAAAGTAGTAAAGTGTTGAAACTTTTCGAAATTGAATACTTTAAAATTGAACATAAGAAACATAAATTTTTAAGTAATTTTTACTTATGTCTACGAATTTTTGTTTGATTTTTGCAAAGTTTATGAAATGTGTGCCGTTTTATGATGTGTTTTTATGTTTTGCTTTTGTTTGGTGTTGTATGTTAAAAATAAAAGCTTATTTGCCTTATTTTATAAGGGGTTTTGGCTTTTGATAAAATGATAAAATATGGTAGAAAATGGTGTAAAAATAGCAAATCATAGTATTTTAAAGTGCTTGCTACGGAACGGAAGGTTGGGGATTCGAACTCCTCTGGGTGCACCAAAATAATTTATAGGTTTAATTGCCAACAATTTCCAGTGACTCTTAGTATACAACGCAAAGATGTTGTTTTTTATTGTTTATAAGGAGATTTTGTTATGCCGAAACATAAGTGTAGAATCTTAATAAGCATACAAATCGTTTTTTAATGTTGAATATAATTGACAAGCGAAATATTACTTGCTAAAATAAAGCAAGGAGATGTATATGAAAGGAATAATATTAACGGCTGGCAAGGCGACAAGATTGAGGCCGATAACCGATTGCTATGGCAAGGTGCTTGTGCCGATATATGACAAGCCAATGATTTTTTACGGCGTTTCGCTGTTGTTTGGCGCAGGCGTGGACGAGATTGCGATTGTCTGCAACGAGAGCGACCATTCCACTTTTTGCAAGTTGTTTTCGGATGAAATTTATAAGAACAGAATATCCTTTTTTGTGCAGAAGGAGGCGCTTGGCACTGCCCATGCAATAAAGTATGCGAAAGACTTTGTGGGTAGTGACGATTTTGTTTTGCTCTTCGGCGACAACATCTTTGTGATGAAAGATATGCAAGATTTGCTGAAAAAATCAATCAAGGAAAATGTTGGCTTGACGCTCTTTGCGAAAGAAGTGAAAGACCCAGAGCGGTTCGGCGTGGTGGAGTTTGATAAAGATAACAATGTTATCTCAATCGAAGAAAAGCCAGAGCATCCAAAGACCAATTTTGCTTCCACTGGGCTCTATGTATGCAACAACAGGGCGATGAAAGAAGTTGAACACTTGAAAAAATCGCCACGCGGAGAATATGAATTTACCGATGTCATTGTCAAATATGTGAAAGAGAAAAAGGTCAAAGTTTGTCCGTTGCCTAAAAAATGTCAATATCTCGACACTGGCACTTTTGATTCGCTTCTAGAATGCTCCAACATTGTGAAGGACTTTGAAGCGAAGAATGGACTTTTCGGCTGTGTGGAACTTGAACTTTATAGAAGTGGAAAGATAACAAAATCGCAGTTTGAAAAGAGCATTTCACATTACGCCAAAGACTATAAGGAAAGGATTATGAAAAGTTTGTGATGGCGCAAGAAAATGTTTTTACTAAAGGGAAGCGATAATTTTTCTTTTAAGATTTTCAGTATACTAAAAAAGCTAAAAAATTTCAGGCTTAATAGCCTGATTTTTTGTTATTTGATTTTTATAAATATTTTTCGACGATTGTTGCAAATTGTAAGCAAAAATAGGCATTTCCTATCATCAACTTTACTTTGAATAAATTTTTATATGTGGTATAATAAATCTATCGTGAAAAGGAGAAAGGATGAAAGATAGCGTCAAAAATGTCGCCAAGTTTGCTCTTATCAAACTAGGCTTCAAAATCAACCTTCTAGGGTTTGCCTATCTTTCGTATGCTGTCGAACTGGTTGTTGAAGATCCTAAACTTGTCTATAACTTACATAAAGACCTATACACGAAGATAAGCGAGCATTTCAAGGTTGGAAGTGAGGTGGCTGTTGACCGGTGCATCAGAAAGAGCATCGACGACACATTTGAAGAGCGAAGTTTGCTGGAGATTAACGAACTTTTCCATTCCAAGATTGTGGAGTTCGAAGAGAAGCCCACAAGCGGACAACTGATAGGACTGATTGCGGAATACTACAACTTAGGGCTATATCAACACGAGCCCGCCTACATAAAGACAAGGAACAAGACTTTGGCGTGACAAAGTTTTTTTATTTTTATAATATATCAAGTAAAATTTTAAAATTTTTCTTAAAAAACAGTTGACAAAGGCATATATGTTATGATAAACTTAAAAAGCATTGAGGGAGTTTAGCTCAGTTGGTAGAGTACCTGCCTTACAAGCAGAGGGTCATAGGTTCGAGCCCTATAACTCCCACCAAGACGCACAGCGTAAGAACTTTTGAACATAGGTTCGCATACTTAACGAAATACTCCACCAAAAGAAAAAACTGCACTATTGCTCGTTTTCAAAACAAGTTTGAAAAGCATCGCTTTTCGCTTGTTTTTTCTTTTTAGCGACCAAACGCAACTCGCATTCCATTGGCGAGTTGGTCGCTACTTTTTTAGTGGATTATTTAACTATAATTTTAATAAAATTTCAAAAAACTAAAACCAACGAGGTGTTGGTGTGCTTAAATTTGTGGATATTTTGCAGGACTTGCTTGACGACAATAATCTTACATTGAGAAAACTTAGTGGCGAGATTGATGTGCCTTTTCAAGTGCTCTATGCCTATAAGCAAAAAGATTTTTATCCAAATATTGAAACTGCGGTGAAGATTGCTGACTTTTTTCATTGCTCGCTTGACTATCTTTTCGGCTTAAACGATAAAAAGGGCAACAAAAAATTTAACCCACTTAATTTAAGTGTGTTTTATCCGCGCTATATCAAACTTTTAAAAGACAGCAAAACAAGCCACTATCATTTATACAAAACAATCGGCTTGAACAATTCCAGCATCACAAAGTGGAAGAATGGTTCAACGCCAAAAACTGAATCACTTATCAAAATTGCTGAATATTTCGGTGTTTCCATCGACTATTTGGTTGGTAGATGCGATTAAATTTGGGGTGGTGCATGAATTTAGCAGAAGCTGTTGCAAAAAGAACAAAAGATTTATTATTTGAGAAAAACAAAACGCAATACAGATTGATAAAAGAAACCTGTTTAGATAGAACAACTATCCAAACAATACTAAAAGGCAAAACAAAGGATGTGAGATTATCCACAGTCTTTTTAGTTGCGCAAAGTTTTGGCATGACGCTCGGTGAGTTTTTAAATTCACCATATTTTAACGAAACGAACATTGACATATAGTGCAATGATTTTAAGATAATCCTATTCTTGTAAGAAAAAATAAAAAAACATATTAAAGCATTAAGCTTATTCTCACGCAAAGTTTTTGTCGCGGACAACATCCATTATGATGTCGAAACTTGTCCGCTTTTTCTTTTTTATATGCTCGCTTATCGCAAACGGCGTGATTGCCACCGCCGAGCAGACAAGCACAAGGATAAAATAGGTGAAATAAAAGTGCAAGCCAAACAGAGTGAATGGCAAGCCGTTTTCTTTAAGGTAGAGAAAGTTGGCGCCATCGACAAGGGCATTGCCTAAACTTGACCAAAGGGCGATGATAAACATACCGATATACGCTTGCCAAAAATCTTTCACTCGCACTTTAAAGTAGCCGTCCGCGATGCAGGCGATGACAACGGTGGAGAGAGCAAAGTGCAGAATGATGCTTTCGACATGATAGAAGGAAAGCGTTGAGAGATAGTAGTAGTCGCCAAAGATAAAGGTGATAACTCCGCCGAAGAAAGAGGCCACAAGCACAGGCAAAAAGAACTTTTTGGTCTTTGTGAAATAGAAGATTGGAAGCACAAAACTCATAAGGTGACATAGGTGCCATGGCAAAATCTCCACAAAGAAGTATTCTCCGCTTGCTAACTGCACAATCATTCTAAGAATCCTCACTGCTGGCATGATTATGCAAAGGGCAAAGGTGAATTTGCGTGAGAAATTTTTGTATTTTCTAAATATGAAAAAGGCTACAACAAGCCACACGAGCATGATAACCACAAGTGCAATATGAAGCGGACACCAAAGTCCTGGGCCTGTGCCAAGCGCGTCCTTGTTTTCAAAAAGCCAGTCGGCGAACGTGAACATATAAACTCCAACTTTCAAATATGTATGAATAAAGCATAGAAGTTATTACACCTTAAACAAATTCATTATAGTGGCATTGACAAAAAAAGTAAAGAAAAGTAGCTTATTTAGTTTTATTATTTTTATTTATTTGATATAATAAAATGAGGTTTCCAAATGGAAAGCGTAAAAAAATTAAAAAAAGAACTCAAATCAAAGAAAAAAAACTTTAATGAGATTGAAACGATAAATATCAAAAATAAGAGCGAAGATGAGATATATTCGGGCTATAACTACGATAAAAACGAAGTGTTGAATCCAGAACTCAGTGATTTTTTATTGGAAAAAGCAGAGGCTGTGCCTATTAAAAGCAAACTTCGTCTGAAATTTTTCTCTGATGTCAACATAAGAGAACACGAACTTTTTTCCGCGATAAAAAATAAATTTAAAGGAGAGTTTGAAAGTTATCAAAGAAAACTCAAAAAAACCGCCCTCTTTTCTCTGGTTGTGCTTATCCTTGGCATCTTGTTTTTAGGGCTTTTCATTTTGGAAGAGATGTTTTTCCATACGCCTATATTATCCATAATCTTAGAAATAGCCTCATGGGTGTTTATCTGGGAAGCCGTTGACGCTTTCTTCCTAGAACGGTTGTCGCTTAAAGAAAAACGCCTGCAAATGGCTCGCATCTATGACGCCGAAATGGAGGTCGTTATAGTTGATTTTGATGATATAGAAAAAGAAGAAAATAAAAAGGAGATTTAAATATGAAATATCAAATAATAGTGGACAGTTGTTCAGATATAGATAAATACTATTTGGAGGGAACAGGAATTGGACTAAAAATTGTTCCTCTCACCATAAATGTTGGAGACAATGAGTATGTCGACGAGGGCGATGTTAAAATCGAGGAGATGCTCAAAAATCTTAAGACGCCAAAGGTTAAAAGTAGCAGTGCTTGCCCTTCGCCACAGGCGTTTAAGGATGAGTTTGACAAGGCAGACTACACCTTTGTTGTGACCATCACAAGCAAACTTTCAGGATGCTATAACTCCGCATTGCTCGCGAAAAACGAGCATCCAAACTCCGCGCACATCCATGTGATAGACTCAAAAGCGGTTTCTGGAACGGAAATTTTAATTGTCGATAAACTTGTGGAGCTCATAAACAGCGGACTTGACTTTGACACAATTGTGTCGGAAATTGAAAAGTATCGCGATAATTGCACGCTATTTTTTGTGCTTCAACGCTTTGACAACCTAGTTAATAACGGCAGAATGAGCAAGATTGCTGGACTTATTGCGAGCACTATTTCACTTAAACCTATCTGCAAGGCTGTTGACGGAGAGATTAGAATTGTGAAAAAGATAATAGGCAGTAAGCACCTCTTTTCAAAGCTTGCTGAGATGATAAAAGAAGTTTTAAACGGCGATAAAGACAGAAAGATAATAATAAGCCACTGCTATGCTGAGGATGAGGCGGAAGAGTTAAAATATCATATTGAAAAAATATGCGGAAGCCAAAATATCAAGATTATTCCAATGCACGCACTCACAAGTTACTATGCCTTAGAGAAGGGAGTGATTGTTTGTTTCTAGCGGAGTAAACTGCACTTAATTTCGACTTTAGTCTTACACCAAAAGTTTTACCATTCTTTTTTGCTCCGCTAGAGTGAAGAGTTAAGAGTGAAGGGAAGTCTGGCGACTTCCAGTGAAGAGTTGTGGAAGTTTTTATGATTATTGTTTTTTATTAAAATAGAAAATAATTTTGAATAACTTTATCTAAAATCTATCCACCGTTCTTCACTGAACGCCATAGGCGTTCCTTCACTGAAAGGCTATGCCTTTCCTTCACTCTTCACTCTTTACCTTTTTTTAAAACTTTTGAAAATCTTTTGACAAATTTTTCTAAACATGAGATAATATCACTGTTAAAAGGAGAGGGATATGAAAGAATCAACAAAAAATGCCATTTTCACACTGATTTCTCTGGTATTTGCTGGGCTTGTGTTGGTGTTTATGGCTGTGCCAAATGTTTCGTTTGGAGGAAGTATTGGAAGCATTGGCGGAACAGTTTCAGAGTGGTCAGGCTTTAATTTCTATGAAAACGCTGTTGCCACAGATTTCATGAAGGCGATGCTTATCATCACGGCAATCGTTGCGTGCGTGACAGTTATTCTTGGAATTTTGAAACTTATCGCTGACAGCAAACTTTGCAAAAGTAAGTCACTTGCAAACATTGTAAGTTTCTTATTCAAACTTTTCGCTGTTGCTCTGTTTGTCACATCGCTTCTATACATGATTTCAGTGATAACAATGTGCAATGACCTTAGCGGTGGCGGAGAAGGAATAAGCGGTGGTTTCACACCTGTTTACTGGGCAATAATACTTCTTATGGTATTTGGACTCATCAGTGCAGTTTCTTCATTCTTCACAGGCGCAACATCTAAGAAAAAGAAGAAATAATTTCATTCAAAGCAATATTTCAACTTTGTGACAATGGGGATTAAAATGGAAGTATTCTAAACCAAACGAAATAAGAGATAGCGTTTATGTTATCTCTTTTTTATTTAGCAAAAAACTTTGTGTATTTAAAAACGAAATGTAATATATTTATTTGTTATTTTTATAAACTTTTGTTAAAATACTTTTATGTTTACTTGGACAAGTTCGGAAGCAATAGTTTTACCTATTGCGCTTATAGTTGTAATATTAATAGCTCTTGTTGTCAGCTTTTTAACAAGAAAGAAGGGAGAGGTTATTAGGCGTATTCCTCTTATGGCGCTGTCAATTATTGTGTGGATATTAGAGATAGTAAAGCAAGTGTTAAATATTGTGAATGGTTATTCTTTATGGGCTACCCCTCTTCATTTTTGTAGTTTGTTCTTATATTTTTATCCGCTTGCAAGTTTTTTCCGTGGCAGAGTGGGAGAGTTTGGAAGAACGATGTGTCTTGTATCTGGAAGTTTGTTTGTTATTCTATTTTACTTTAATCCTAGCTCCATAATTGGTTCATCATGCAATAATATCTTTCAGGACTTTTCAAGTTTCCACACCTTTACATATCATCATATCATTATCTTGTTTTACTTAACAATGCTGTTTTCAAAACTATATCTTCCGTCCAGAAAAGATTTTATCTTTGTAGTGATAGGGATTTTGGGATATGCAGTCATTGCCGTGCCACTAGCGCATGTACTAAATGTCAACTTTTGCAACATTCTTGACAGTAACATTCCTTTTATGGAGGCGCTACGAACAAATGCAGGGCAAGTGGTTTACACGATTGTGCTAATTTTAGTTGGCGTTATAGGTGGCGAATTAATTGTTTTATTTTCCAATTTAATTTATAATAAAAGAAAACATGACAAAGAAGATATAGAATTTAAAAAAATTATGAAGATTCTAAAAAGCGAGGTATAAAAGATGAATGCGTTTGAGAAATTTTTAGCAAGTTTAGATGGAAAGATGCCAACGCCAGAGGCTTTTGATTGGTTTCATTTGACATGTTGGGGGATTGTGATTCTTTTAACAGCTTTTTTATGCACTTTGGCTTTGAAGAATAAAAAGGAAGGTAAAAGTAATGACAAGTTTATCCGTGGCGTTGTGCTGACATATGCTATATTAGGAATAATTCTTGAAATTTATAAGCAGTTGAATTTTTCTTTTAACTCATCGACTGGCGAGTGGAGTTATCAGTGGTATGCTTTTCCGTTTCAGTTTTGTTCCACACCTATGTATGTGGCTCTTATTGCTGGTTGTCTTAAAAAGTGCGAATTTCAAAAATATCTCTATGCATATTTAGGCACTTTTGCTCTCTTTGCTGGACTTTGTGTCATGATTATGCCAGGGGATGTCTTTATTGAAACAATTGGAATAAACATTCAAACGATGGTATGTCATGGTGGCATGGTTGTTATGGGTATCTTTTTATTGGTAAGCGGTGCTATTGACTTTAAGTGGAAGAGCGTTTTAAAAGCGATGGCAGTTTTTTCTGTCTTAGTCGTAATAGCACTAATTATGAACATAATCTTCCATAGCACCGGCAACACGGCCACATTCAATATGTTCTTTATCAGTCCATATTTGCCTTGCACATTGCCAATTCTAAACATCATTTACGATCAAGTTCCGTATGTCGTCTTCCTACTCATTTATTTTATCGGTTTTTCGCTAGCAGGCTGCTTGGTGTTCTCTATTGCAATGGGCATAAATAAACTAATCAAAAGCCAACACGAAAAGAAAGATAGCTTTGACGATAAACATGTTATGGAAATAATTTTTAAAAATCTTAAAAATTTAGATTAAAAAAGATAGCGTTTGCTATCTTTAAATTTTTTTAGTCTGCTTTTGGAATTTTCCGTCTTTTTTGTGAACGATAACTTTGGCGTTTTGATTTTTGCATAGTTCACTTACGCGATTTAGTGCCTGCTCCTTTGTTTTGAAGGATGCTATTGTGCGCTTTGCGCCATCTCTTTTAATGAGCCAAACTTTATCCTCTTTGCTGTAGATGACGCGATAAGAACCCTTTTTGCCTTCTTCAGGTTCAGTTGAGGCAACTGTTTGCTCAGTTTTTTCTTCCTTCTTTGAAGCGACCTTTTTCGCAGGTTTTTCTTCGTTGTTTTTAGCCTTAGCGTCAGTCTTTGAAGAATCTTCTTTCACAGGTTTTACTTCGCCTTTGTTAGTTTTTGCTTTTGTTTCCTTTTTAGGCTCTTCCTTAATCTCTGGCTCTGCCTTAGCCTCCACTTTCACTTCTTCTTTTGTCTCTTTTACGTCGTTTTCTTCCACTTTTTTGTTTTTCTTTTTAAAAAACCACATATTCCACCTTCCTTTGTTTCTATTATTATAGCGTATATTGAAAAATTTTTCAAGAGTTATTTGCATTATTTTTTAAAAGTTTTAAATTTAATTGACAGAAAGTTAAAAAAGGTGTATATTTTCTCTATACTTAGGAGGAAATATGGACTGGGCAGGAATATGGAATGACATTGTTACATATTTTCAAACAAATGTTTGGAACATTGTCTTCTTTTTTGTGATACTTATTCTCGGCATAATCATCATCAAAATCATAATGACCGTTTTAAGAAAGGTGCTAGGCAAAACGCGAATGGAGCGCATAGCTCAGCAATTCATCTGCACGGCGGTTAAGTTTTGTTTGTGGCTAATTTTGATACTCATTCTTCTTAGCCAGATTGGCATTCAAATTTCTGGCATACTCACAGCAATTAGTGCTCTTATTCTTGCAGTTGGTATGGCACTCGAAAGCAATATGGCGAACCTTGCAAACGGTATTGTCATCGTTTCGAACCATATGTTTAAAAAGGGCGATTACATAATTGTCGATGGTGTTGAGGGAAATATTACGGACATCAACTTCCTTTTCACAACACTACTCACCTCTGACAACAAAAAGATAACTTTGCCAAACTCCACAATCGTCAATTCAAGCGTGACAAATCTTGGCGCGAATGCAAAACGAAGAGTAGATTTCACTTTCTCAGTGGCATATGAGAGCGATGTGGAACTTGTGAAAAAGATTGTCACCGATGTTATGAAGAGTGACGGTAGAGTATATCTTGATCCTGCTCCATTTTGTAGGCTAAAAACGATGAACGCATCAAGCCTTGACTTTTCGGCAAATTGCTGGTGTGACAATGAAGATTATTGGGATGTCTACTACTATGTTATGGAGTGGGTATATAACGAGTTTAAGCGCAACAAAGTTTCCGTGCCATATAATCAACTTGAAGTTAGAGAGCGTAAAGACAATGTGAACGCACCTGTCATCGGAAAGAAATTGCCAGAGCGTGTTGAGAAAGTGAGAGTGGAAAAGAAAGATAACGATGTGTTCAAACTTATCCGCAACGGCTTGACAAAGCACAAAAAGAAGAATAAGAAAAATAAAAAGAAGAAAAAAGATAAAAAGCAAGAAATCGTAACTGACGAAAACACCATAACATTCTCAAATCTAAAAAACGAAGCAAATAGTGAAACACAAGAAGAGAATATTGTGAAAGTGGCAAGCGTGGAAGAGCAAACCGAAATGGCTGTTGAAGAAACAACAAATGAAAAAGTTGTTGAAGAAAAAGTAGAAGAGAAAAAAAGTAAAAGAAAGAAAAAGTGAGAGCAATACTACACTGTGATTTAAACAATTTTTATGCCAGCTGTGAGGTGCTTCAAAATCCTGCTCTAAAAGGTCTGCCGGTTGCAGTGGGCGGGCGTGAAGAAGATAGGCATGGCGTTGTTGTGGCGTCCAACTATGAGGCAAAAAAGTTTGGTGTTAGATGTGGGGTGACCACTCACGAGGCGAAAAAACTATGCAAAAACCTCGTAATATGTCCACCTAACTTTTCTTTATATAACAAATATTCAAGACTCGTCAGGCGTATCTATGAAAGTTACACTGATAAGGTGGAAGTTTTTTCAATTGACGAGTGCTTCTTGGATGTCACACACAGCAAAATCTTCGGCACGCCAGTGGAGATTGCAAATGTTATTCGTGAGCGCGTGAAGAAAGAGATAGGGCTGACAATCTCGGTTGGCGTAAGTTACAACAAGACCTTTGCCAAAATCGGCAGTGACTATAAAAAGCCGGATGCGACAACTGTCATCACGGAAGAAAACTTTAAGGATATCGTGTGGCCACTTCCTGTTGGCGATATGTTTGGTGTTGGCAGAAAGAGTAGAGAAAAATTGGAAAGATTTGGAGTTATAACGATAGGCGACTTAGCGCACATGGATAGAAACTTTTTAATTAAGGAATTTGGTAAAGTGGGCGATGACCTCTATAAAAAGGCGAATGGACTAGATGATGACGAGGTAAATAGTGAATACGAACAGCCGAAAAGCGTGGGCAACAGCACAACTTTCTATAAAGATTTGACCGATTTAAAAGATATTTCGCTTGCCTTCACCACGATTGCAGAAAGTGTGGTGGAGAGAATGATTAAACACAACTTGAAACAGGCGCGCGCACTGTCCATTGTTGTTCGCGATGCCGATTTAAAGTTCTATCAGCGTCAATGTCAAATACCGCCATGTCGAAGTAGTGAAGTTTTTTCAAAGTATGCGCTTAAACTTTTCAAAGAGAGTTTTTTTAGTCTCAAACGAGTCAGGCTTTTAGGAATAACGGTCAGTGGCTTTGAAGAGAGCGCGCAACTATCTTTTTTTGAAGAGAAGAATGACAACATGGATGAGATTATGCACGCCATTCGTCAAAAATATGGACATAATAAGATAGTGCGAGGAAATGCCCTTCTAGACACAAAAATTTCCACAGCGCTTGACCGCGAGCAGTTGGACAAAAAGAGTGAAGATAATAAATAAAGCCCTTAATAAGGGCTTTATTTTTTATGTTTTTATTAATTATTTTTATATATTTATTTCAATTTAATTTTCTAATATTTAAAATAGAATAAATTTTTGAATTTTATTAAATTGTTTATAAATCCAATAAAAATATAGCAAAAAATCATTTATTTTTTAATTTTTTTGCAATTTTTCATGCTTTTTATTTATTTTTTAAATTTAATATTTTATTTGTATATATTAAGCTTTATTTTTCATTAGTTTTTAACTTTCTATTTTCTATTAAATATCCTTAACTAATATGTTAGCGTTGGAAATTGTTAGGGTATCAGAGCCAGCGTTATATAATTCAAGAGTGGTAGACGAAAGAACTGTCAGAACTATGGTTTTTGTAAGGGTTGCTTGATTTCCAGCTGTTCCGCTTACAGTGGCAGTGGAGCCTGTAACTTGAACGCCGTTTGCGCGAAGTGCCACGCTCATAGTTGTAGACGCAGGAATGGTGCCGTTGACAAAATATGTGATTTCATATCTACCTGGTGCCAAGGTCACAGCGCCAGCGGTTGACGTGCTTGCGGTCACATTGCTACCTTGTGAACTTGTGAGAGCAACAGGGATAATGGAATTTACAGGGACGGTTCCGCCTAGGTTGTTTTCAAAAAAGCCAAACGAAGGTAAAACAACAGGATTAACCACACTGGTATTGTTGTCGCAATCTCCAAAAACGAAGATTGGGCGAGGAGTATTAGGGCAACAGAAATTGCCACATCTAGTAAAACAAGTCATATTTTTCTCCTTTTTGACGAGATGTTCGTCATTACAATTTATTAAAAAAAGAAAAAATATGTGCAAGATTAGCGATGTAAATTAGAGTATAAAAAAATTTATAAACATGTTTTAATTTAATAAATATATAATCAAGAATGAAAAATAAGAAGATGTTAATAAAGAAAAAAAGAAGAGCAACTTTTGTGCTCTTCTCTACTGTCAAATTCATTACTTAATTTCGATGCGATTTTTGTTTGGTAGTTTCTTTTCTTTTGGTAAGTTAATTGACAAAATGCCGTTTTCAAGATGTGCATCTATATCACTCTCGTTAACATCGCCAACATAGAATCTTCTTGAAAATTCGCCGTAGCTTCTTTCACGCCTAATGAAGTTGCCTTTCTTGTCTTTTTCGTCATGGTTATGCTCACGCTTAGCAGAAATTGTCAAGTAACCATCTTCTAGGTCAACATGAACATCCTCTTTTTTAAATCCTGGCAAATCCACAGTGAGTTCGTAGTTGTTTTCCGTCTCCTTAACATCCGTTTTCATAAGGTCATGATGTTTTCTACCATAGCCCATGTCGAAGAATGGGAAGCCGAAGAAATCGTCATCATCTCCTCTAAGTAACAAATCAAATTTATCATTTTTCATAATATACCCTCCTATAATGTATTAGTTTTTCCTAATACATTCACAATTATACATCTACTTTGCTAGCAATGTCAACTAAATAGTGCTAATTCTTTTTAAAAAATTTTTTCATCTATCATTAATTTTGCCTAAATTTTTCATAAATACGGTCAAATTAGGTGCTGTGAAATATAAAATTTGATGAATTTTAACAACATAAAGTCTTTTGCAAGCACTTGATGTGATGCCGGAAATCTATATTCACAAGGTAATTTTAGGTGTTTAATATTTGCGTCAGCCAAAGTATTAAAAAATTCAAAATATTTTAATTAATTTAAAAAATTGTTTGCCTTTTTTTAAAGTTATATATTAAACTATTACTATCGTAATAGGGAGGAGAAATGGATATTTTTGAAAAATGCTACACCAAGCAAAAATATGATTTGGCAAAGGAATTAGGGGTTTATCCTTATTTTCATAAACTATATTCTGGACAAGATGTGGTTGTCAATATGGAAGGCAAGCGAACTATTATGCTTGGCTCAAACAACTATCTAGGTCTCACAAATCATCCAAAAGTGATTGAAGCAGGCGTTAAAGCGCTTGAAAAATATGGCAGTGGTTGTTCTGGCTCTCGCTTTTTGAATGGCACGCTTGACTTGCACTTAAAATTAGAACATGAACTTGCTGAGTTTTTGCATAAGGAAGCAGTTGTCACTTTTTCCACAGGTTTTCAAAGCAATTTGGGCATCATCAGTGCTATTGTTGGCAGAAATGACTATGTTATTTGTGACAAAGAAAACCACGCCAGCATCTATGACGGCATAAAATTAAGTTATGGCAAAATGCTTCGCTATAATCATGGCGATATGGAAGATTTAGAGAAGAAACTCGCATTTGTGCCAGAAACCTCGGGAGCGCTCATCGTCACTGACGGCGTTTTCAGTATGAGCGGAGATATCTGCAAACTGCCTGAGATTGTGAAACTCGCCAAAAAGTATGGCGCGCGCATTATGATTGATGACGCTCACGGACTTGGCGTTATCGG
>CALWEZ010000034.1 GCA_944377455.1 uncultured Clostridia bacterium | reverse complement strand
TCAGTTTGGTGCTTATGAGGGCGAGTTTGAAACAGAAAAAGAAAATGTTGCTGTCGAGGTGTTTAGAAGTTTAGAACTTTTGGGGAAACTATGGTGGCTTTATTCTCTTATCACCTTTATTGTCAGTGTTTTAGGTATCTTTGAGCCGTGGTATGACAGAAAGTGCATTGCGTTAGAATGCAAATATGTGGTTAGCCTAAAAGAAACAAGTGAAATAAAGATAAATTTAAAACCTCTTTCAAAAGAAGGAAAGGCGGTTGATGTTGAATCGGACAGCGAGGTTATGGAAGTAAACAATGCCTTTTATATTGACAAAAAAGCAAAACTTCGCTGGAGATTAATGCTTGCATTCAAGATAATAATCTGGATTGTGGCAATAATTCTTGCAATTTATTTTCTTGCAAATAATATATAAAGGAGGGAATATAAAAGTTTATATCAAAAACAAAATCTTTTCATTTGGCGGTGGTTCATCGGTTGTCAATGAAAATCAAGAGCCTGTCTATAAGGTTAAAGGCAGGGTGTTTAGCGTCACAAAAGTTAACATGTTTGCGACATGGAGGATAAAAGACTTTTTAAGATAAGAAACAAGTGGTTCAACTTCTTTGTGCATAAGGCGTATATCTACGATGCGAACAAGAAAAAAATTGCTACTGTTAAGGATAAATGGTTCAACACCAAAGGGGAATATTTTGTTTTAGGTTATAAAGACGAGATTAAGATTCAAGGCAATTTCTTCGGCTTGACCTCACAGATTTTGAAAAACGGCGAAGTGGTGGGCACAATCAGTAGGCAAGTGGCAATCATTGCCGATAGCTTCGAATTTGAAGCAAATGAAGAAGATATGCCATTCCTTGTTGCTCTAGTCATTGCGATTGATAACATAACTGATAAAAAATATAAAAAATAATAAAATATTTATATGATTTAAAAGCATAGTAAATTTTCACTATGCTTTTTGTTTATAGCACAATACCTCTGCGTTAGAAAACAAAGTTGCAGTTGTGACAGGTGGTAGTTCTGGAATAGGTAAGGCGATTGCTCTTCGCTTTGCTAAGGAAGGGGCTAAAGTTATTATAACAGGAAGAAGAGAGAAAAGAGAATTATCATAACAATGCTGAACGTGTTGATGACGCTTTCAAAACAAAGCAAACTTACAAGCAAATAGATAATAAGCGCAAGCATGATAAGCGCGTTGCCTAACACTCCCCATCAAAATTCAGCGCGCGAAGTTTTGCCTCTAAAATCAAACGCGCGTCGCCAAAATGCTTTAAACCCACTTTCAAGTTCCATATCTAAATTATTGCCAAATTTTGCAAAATTATAAGTAGTCATCTATAAAAATAATCTTGCAGTTTTTTAAAATATCTATTCCCTTCAAAAATCTTGTTATTTATTAACAAAATAATTGGTATGTATTACAAATATTCAGTCATGTTTTTCTTCAGCCGTTTCATGTGCTTCTAATTGTTTTAAAACCTGTATATGCTGCGTTTTTGATTTTATTAAGAAAATTCCAGACACATTAAAAAGCAAACCGATAGCACCGATTAAAATCATTAAAATATTTGCTGATGGAACCAGATTATAGAACAACAAGATTAAACCATAACCGACTAGATAGCCAATATTTGCTGATAAATCATACATTAAATGATGCTCTCTTTTATAATTTTCCAATTCTGGCACTTTTATAGTATTTAATCTTGTTGAATATAAATTGTTTTCATACAACCTTTCAAACATATAATGAATAACTGAGAAGATGATAAAAGAAATAAAACTGGACCAAAAAGTTATCAAGAAGCATGATATACTTATCATTACCAGCGAAAGAATGATTTCAAGTTTGTAGTTTTTTGATTTCATAAAGCAAAGTAATGTTATAATTGTAAGCAGAGCAAAAATTGATGAGTAACTGCCAAGAGAAAACTCAGAACCTACCTTTAAAAACAAGACCACAGGCAATATTGTGTAAATAGTTCCGCCCATTGATAGTCTAAAAAAGCCATAGCAATAATAGAAATTTTTTACATGAGGATATTTTCGTGCTTTTTGACAAAACTCTTTTAATTTTAATTTGCCGTCGTTTGCATCAAAGTCTCGCATAAAAATTGACACAACAAACATAGTGATTGTAACAATGCCAACAATCACAAAAAGCCATGTGTATGATAATTTATCAATTATAAGTCCGCTTAAAAAGGGGGAGGCTATTTTTGTCAGATTTGAAACAATGGAACTATTCGCCATAAACTTTTTAGAGTCTTTGGTGTTTGTGGCTTTCATTTCGCCAATTTCATGCGGACAGCCAAAACATGAATTTCCTAATTCTTGCAGGAAATAGAAGACTAAAACCACTGGGAAAGTTGGATTTTTTATCACAAGGCATAGCACGATTAAAAGTGTGTCAAAAACAAAACTTAACCTGTAGATAATCATAGCGTTGCGTTTGTTGATGATATGCAAAACAACCACAGAAATTATTTCAGCAAATATAATTGAGCAGATTAAAGCGCATAGGTAAAGGTTTATGTTGTTATCTAACGAATTAAATATGTAAACATTAAGAAATATAGAAGAGAAAATAACCATTATATTTCTTAGCAGTTTTTCGCATATCAATAAAATCTTTTGCTTTTTAGTGTTTTCTTTTATTTCTTGTAACATAAAATTCCTTTGTTTTTATAGTAAGTGAAGCGTGAATTGCTAAATTTATTAATTTGTGTTGTTTGCATTATAGCATAAACATTTGATTAATCAAAATAAACTAAAACATAAAATAATAGTTTTTAATCTTCCTATCCTTCAAAAATCTTGTTTTTCTTGCCAAAGTGGAGTATAATAATGGCATGAATGAAAGACTAAGAGAGAAAATAAAGACTTTGCCGACAAATCCGGGCGTGTATATCATGCGCGATAAAAAGGGCGAAGTTATCTATGTAGGAAAGGCGAAAAATCTTAAAAATCGTGTTTCTCAGTATTTTCGCCACACCGAAAAGCCAGCAAAGGTGCAGGCGATGGTGGATAATGTGGACATCTTTGACTATTTCATCACAGTGAGTGAGCTTGACGCATTGGCGCTTGAAAATAATTTAATTAAAAGGTATCAACCATTTTATAACATCCTTTTAAAAGACGGCAAGACCTTTCCATATATAAAGATTGATATGAAAGAGGAATTTCCGCGCCTTGAGATTGTTAGAAAGATTAAGAATGACGGAGCGAAATATTTTGGTCCATATATTGCTGGCATCGACCCGCGTGCGATTGTTAAGACAATTGCTTCTGCCTTCAAAATTCGCTCATGCACCAAAAAATTCACCTCTGAAAAACATTTAAAAAGAGAATGTTTAAATTATTCGCTTGGCCTTTGTCTTGCTCCTTGCACCGGCAGAGTGACAAAAGATGAATATATGGAAGAGCTTAAAAAAGTTATCAACTTTTTAAATGGCAACGATGATGAGATTGAAAAGATACTTTTAGAGAAGATGATAAACGCCTCAAATGCGGAAAACTTTGAGCGTGCGATAGAACTCAGAGAGGCGCTTAAAATGGTGACAAAACTCAAACAGCGCGTGGTTGCAAATATGCCTAAGGATGTCGATAAAGATGTCATTGCCTATGTCACGGACGGGCTCTCTGGCGTTGTGACAATCATGGTTATCCGTGGCGGAAAGATTTTAGGTATTCAGAATTATGTGCAAAGCGACATAGATGAAAACGAAACTGTGACAAATTTTATTACGCAGTATTACCAAAATATGCTTCCGCCGAGCGAGATTATCACAAGCCACGAGGTCGATGATGCATTGCTATCCGAATATTTAGGTAAAAAGATAAGGACAACTTCAAAGCCTCATGGAATAAACCTAACTCTTCTTAAAATGGCGAAAGAAAACGCGCGTGACTATCTTGAAAAGCATTTAGAGAAAGAAAAACTTTCCTATAACAACACCATCGGTGCGCTTGGCGCGTTACAAGAAAAATTACAGCTTAAAAATTTGCCAAGGCGTATGGAATGTTACGATATTTCGCATATAAGCGGAACGAACAAGGTGGCGTCTATGGTGGTGTTTATAGACGGCAAACCTGCGAAAAAGGACTATCGAAAGTTTAAGATTAAAACAGTTAAGGGCTCAAACGACTTTGCAAGTTTGCAGGAAACACTTCAAAGACGCTTAATAAGATTAAAAAATCACGATGGCGAAAGTTTTAAGGAGAAGCCTGACCTCATTGTAATTGATGGTGGTAAAGGACAACTTTCTTCCACATATGAGATTTTAAAAGAGATGCAGTTAGAAAATAGCATTGAGATAATCTCTCTTGCAAAAAAATTGGAAGAAGTTTTTGTGGTTGGCGAAAGCATGCCGAAAATCTTAAAGTATGGCAGTGCAGAGCTAAAACTCTTGCAAAGAATAAGAGATGAGGCACACCGCTTTGCCATAACTTTCCATAGACAAACTCGCACAAAGGCGCAAACACAGACAGAGCTTGATGATATTCCAGGGTTAGGCGCAAAAAAAATAGATAATCTTTTGAAAGCTTTTGGCACAGTGGAAAATATAAAAAAGGCAAGCGTGGAGGAACTTTCACTTGTCAAAGGCATTCATGCAAGCTTAGCGGAAAGCATTGACAACTACTTTAAAGCGGAACATTAATATACAAAAATGTGGCTATCTTTAATTTTTTGAAAGGCTATAATACTCAAAAATAAATATGTATAATTAATTTTTATATCTTTTATTTATTTATTTTTAAGAAATAGACAAAAATTTGTTGGAAAAAGTAATTTTATTTGTTATAATGAGAAAAATAAGAGAAAAGAGGAGTGTAGAATGTTTAATTGGCTAGGCGATTTCTTTAAAGAGCTATTTAATTTTATACCAAAATTAGTCTATCTTTTATACACCTCTTTTATTAGTCTTATAGACTTAGTTCAACTATTGTTTAGAAAGTTGGCGGGACTAGATGTCTATTATGTGGATGGACAACCTGTTGGCGGTGATATAGTGACAAACTTCATACAGGGTATTTTGGGTATTCGAACAGGCTATGGTGGCAGTGAATATGTTGATACAACAAACTACTCCGCTCTTTCCACAGTTTTTTGGGCATTTGTTATTTTTGGGCTAGTTGTTTGCTTTATATCTACCTTGATTGCAATCTTTAAAAGTCATTATTCATACAACGAAAAGTCTGCAAAAGGACCGATGCCTATAATTGCATCAGCGGGAAAAGCGGTTTTAAATATGGTAGCCGTTCCAGTTATCATTGTTTTAGGCTTATGGCTCAGTCAGGCAATATTAACAGCGTTAGACTCAATAACCTCAACGACATCTTCTGATATCATTTCAATATATGGAGATGACAAACAAGATTTATTGAAGCCAGTTCAATATATGCAAAATGGCGAAACGCATGAAACTTACCTATATTATGATATGTTCGGCTATACCGCCCAAATTCGGTATGGTGATTTAGTTTTAGATATAGCAAATATTGCTCAACCGTCCGAGGAAGATATGGCGAGAGTGGCGGCGCGGTCGCAAACATTCTCAGGCTCAATTTTTAAGGTTGCGGCGTATAACGCAAATCGTATAAGGACAAAGCATTTTGTCACAGCATCAAATACGGTAAATCCAAATGTTTCAGGCTTTGAATCTTCAAATAGTGGTGGTCAATTATCTTTGTTCGGTAACTATGAAACAATTGATGAAGCAGCTGATATGGTTGACACAGCCTTTGCTAATTTCTTGCATTTAAATGATACATATAATTGTAACTATGGTGGCGGATTAGATAAAGATAGATATTTCACAACATGGACGACAACACAGTATTCCTCTTTCTCAAAGTTCAATGTTGGCTTGGTTTGGTATTATTATGACCTATGGAATTTCAACTTCGTTGTAGGCTTTGGCGCAGCAATCGTGTGCATCGTCTTGTTCTTTAATATAATTCTAGGCTTGATGACCCGTTTCTTTATGTGCTTAGTGCTATTCTTTGTTATGCCTCCACTTGCGGGACTAGCTCCATTAGATGGCGGAAAGGCTTTCGGAACGTGGCGAGAAACATTTATGAAGCAGGTATTGATGGCGTATGGAGCAGTCGTCGGAATGAATCTTATCTTACTGCTCTTGCCGTATATAAATCGAATTGACTTCTTTAATATTGAGATAGCAGATTTGATCGTTCAAACTCTGTTTATAATCGTAGGACTTATCACAATCAAAGCAGCTATTTCTACCTTGTCTGCTTTAATCGGTGCGGAAGATGCTAATGCGGCAGGTGACAAGATCAACAAGGAAGTTGGTGCGGTTGCAGGTAAGGCGTTGGATATGACTGTCGGCGCTGCAAAAGTTGCTGGCAAAGCGTTTATGAAAGCAACGCCTGTGGGTATAGGCTTGCAGGCTGCTGGGTTTGGACTTGGAAAAGTAGGTGGAGCAATAGGAAAGAAAATCCAAGATGAGATTAACAGCGATCCAAGTATGAAACAAGATATTGAGAGAGTTAAAAATTTTACAGGTGGAACGAAAGCTTTCTTAAAAGGTGGTTTTGGTGGACTTGATGCATATAGAACAAGAAGAAAAGCCGAGCAAGGTAGAGCAACAGATCAAGCTAGTTTAGATAGGGCTGAAAACGAAATGGCACAGGGTTCAAAAGCCGATCTTCTTAATAAATTAGATGGCGGTTCATACAGCAATGATGATGTAAGAAATATGGCGCACGCTGTAGGAATATCAGATGCTGAAACTGAAGCAATGGTGAGAAATATTAGACGCAATAGAAGTGGAAATATTGTGGCATCAACAAGTGCTCGCGCATTGGCTCATTCTGGGGAAGACGATAAGTTTAGAGATTTCTACATAAGCAATCGCGGAAGAATGACAGATATGCTTGCAAGTTACTCAGCAGCAGGCACACGCGCAGGCACTTTGAAGCACAATATACAAAATTATGACGAAATAATTGGAAATCAAAGCGATCGCCTTGCAAGAGCGTATAGGCGCGGAACAACAGGAGCTGGAGTATTCACAGCAGGTGCTGATATCGCTAAGCAATTTATGGCTAACTTCAACACAGGACTAAAACAAAATGACGGATATAATGAATTCTTAGATAAGTCAGGTATTAAGCCAAAACCTGATTGGGCAAAAGTAGGTGCTAATCAATCAGCGGCTACTGCTAAAAATACTGCCGCTCTTGGCGAAAAGTTTGATGCTCTTAATAAAACGCTCACCGAACTTACTAACGAGATGCGTCAAGATAGGCATAAAGGTCCATAATATTGCAAAAAGCATAGAATTAAATCTATGCTTTTTTTGTTGTGTTTGTCTATCAATTCAATACTTAATTTAAAAACAAGCAGAATTGCAGTTTTTTCTTTGGTGGTGATAGGTGGGATCGAACCACCGACCTTATGGGTATGAACCATACGCTCTAACCAACTGAGCTATATCACCATGCTTTTTGCATTATACAATAATTTAATAATGTTTGTCAATTATTTTTTCAAATAAAATTAATAAATACTTTAATGAATAATAAATACATCTTTTAAATAGCATTTTATTTCTTTTGGTATATACTGATAAGGGAGGAGAAAAATGGAAAAAGAAAAAACTACTTGTCCAGAGTGTCCAGAATTTAATGTTGATGTTAACGATATGTCTTCTCACTATATCAATTTTAAAAGTGGCTGCAACAATAAGAGTATTGTTTTGGATGCGCATAACTTGTCAAGCGTTGGTAGGTTCCTGACTGTAAGCCTGACTGTTAAAAGTGTTAGCCCTAACAAGCAAATTGCCGTTGGGCTTCGACTTTATGAAACAACTGGCGGAAGTAAAATAATAAAGGGACACAAAATGTTCGCTATTCAGCATCATAACAACTGCTGCTCCGATATCACTTTAAGCAATATTCACTTTGTTTTGCCAGAAGAGATAGCAGAAACTGATGATAAAACTAATATTTGTAGCAGAAGAATATTTAGCCTTGAAACAACTTCACATTATATTGATTTATGTAGTATCGTTTAATTGTATTATCGAAAGCCACCGCCAAGCGCGACAAAGTCGCCTTTAGGTGAAACTGATGTTAATTCAAACATCAACCTAACTGCTTTGTGGCAGTTAGTACATATAGCATTAAAGTGTTCGTTACATACGAGCTTTTTTATTTTTAATTACCAAATAGGCACAGCATTTAAGAGAGTTATCAAAATAAAATTATATTGATAGGCAAAAAACAATGGGCACATTTTTAATAATGTTCCTTGCTAAAAATTTAAAGCCTTGGCAGATTAATACGAACACTACCTCGGGTGAATGTAAAAAAGGAGAAAAAAAGTTAGAAAAAAGAGAAAAATTTTGTTAAAAGTGTTGACAAAGGAGGATTAAATAGTGTAGAATATGAATGTCGCTAATTAAGGAGCGACCAGATCTTTGATAATTAAATAGTTGAATTAAATAACTTTTACGCAAGGTTAAAAGTCAATGTTAGTTATCGAGCCAAAGGAAAAGCATAAGTGTATATGCGAAATTAACTCAAACTTTAATCAAGATAATTGATTAATAAATAAGGCGATTCTAAAACGAAACCACTTTAAGTAGCGACAAAATCGCAACGGAGTGCGATTTTCGTTTGGTCGCTAGAAGGCGAGAACAAGCGAAAGGGCGAAACTTTTCAAACTTGATTTGAAAATGAGCAGAAGCGCAGTTATCGCCGATTAACAATAGAGTTTGATCCTGGCTCAGGACGAACGCTGGCGGCGTGCTTAAAACATGCAAGTCGAACGAGGTTGTTATCAACACAAAGGCATTTGGCGTGTATCCTATTCACAATATATATTTTGAAAATGGTTAAAAATATATAGATGGAATTTTCAATTTTGCGAGGGGAAGGGCTTTGCCCGGCGAGCATAAATTGAAAATCACCTACAGTGGAGGGAGATTGGGAGGGGAACCTAAAATTTAGCGGTTAGGAAAACTTGTTTTTCGTGTCCGCGTTGAAAATTTTTGGTGCCTCCACAAGTGTTTTTGTGTTGGTAGCATCCTAGTGGCGGACGGGTGAGTAATGTATGAACAATCTGGCTATTACAGGGGGATAACAGTTGGAAACGACTGCTAATACCGCATATGACCACAGGGTGGCATCGTCTAGGGGTGAAAGGAGAAATCCGG